>DEQI01000324.1:5451-16395 GCA_002360295.1 Planococcaceae bacterium UBA3370 | reverse complement strand
GTTAGCCCCATTGTAATAAAGGGAAGGAGTGTTTCGGCTTTTGGATCGATAAATTGCGGTAAAAAAGTAAGGAAAAATACAGCTACCTTTGGATTAAGTAAATTGGTAAGAAAACCTTGAATAAAGCTAGAATATGGAGGCTTCGAACTATCAGTTACGACTTCGATTACAGCATTCTTCCTTTTCCACATCGCGATGATTGTTTTCGCACCAAGATACACTAAATAAATAGCACCCATATACTTTATAATGGAAAATATCCAAGCAGATTTTACAATAATAGCAGATAAACCAAATACTGCGGCAGAAGTGTGGATCATCAGTGCACATAATGTACCAATCATTGTCTTAATACCTGCAGATTTACTAAGAAAAAGTGTATTCTTCGTAATGATTGCTGTATCAGGACCCGGTAAAATAATAAGTAATATACACATGATGACATAAAACAAATAATTATCCACAGACATACCTACTTTCATTTGTTAGTAGATATATATATTAGCAGATATCACCAATTATTCGCAATATTCATTTTATTTAAAATTTGGGTAAAAAAGAAGGCATCGTTATTTTAGAGGATGCCTTCTTCCATTACGTTTCTTAGTTGTCTGTTACAATGATCTCTTTATTTAAAAATGGATGCATAAATTGGAGCTGAATCGCGTGTAATTCGTAATCACCACTTGCGGTTTGGCGTGCGTTGTACATCGTATCCCCAACAATTGGGTGACCTAGATGGGCCATATGCACACGAATTTGATGAGTACGACCCGTTTCAAGTATGAGATGGACAATACAAGTTCCTTTAAAGCGTTTAACGACTTCATAATGTGTGACAGCATGCTGGCCAGATGCTGAAACGACACGTCTTGTGTTATGATGACGGTCTTTGCCGATTGGGGCATTGATCACACCGCTTTCTGAACGAATATTACCTTGCACTTCAGCAGCATACGTACGAATAATTGATTTTTCTTCAATCATGCGGTCAAATATAGATTTAGCAATGGGATGCTTCGCGATGAGCAACAAGCCTTTAGTCCCTTGATCTAAACGGTGTACATGTTCGGCATAATGACCACCATTGTTTACAATATGAGCCATCACATGATTCATACAAGTGTCACGGTCGTACTCATCATTAGGATGCGTTGCCATACCTTTTGGTTTTGATACAATTAAGCAATGCTCATCTTCATAGCGGATATTGACAGCGCAATCAGCTGTTGGCACATAGTTTGAAGCGGGAATTTCAAACGTAAAATGCAATATGGTTCCTTTTTTTAATGGGTCTTTCCATAAAACAGGCGCACTATCTGTAAGGGTAATAGCTTTAGCCATACGTAGCTCATGGACAATTTTTTTTCCAAGGCGCCATTGCTCACGTAATAATTGCTCGACTGTTTGTCCTTCTTTTTCAATCTTGTACTGAAACATGTATATTTCCTCCAAAAAACAATCGTGCCCGCTAATCAGTTCGGGCACGATTTCATCTTATTTTAAATTAAGGCTTTCGAAAAATTGACGAATTGTTTCTTCGTCATGGTCACCATATAAACGAGTTACTTCTTCTCCATCATTAAAGAAAATTAATGTAGGTGTTCCTTCTAAATTATATTTTTGCCCTTGATCTTGGAATTCTAATAAATTTAATTGATCAATTTGAATATCAAATTCTTCTGCAATTGGCATTAATTTAGGTGTCATTAGTTTGCAATATCCACATTCTGGGCTGAAAAAATACGCAAAAACAGGTTCACCAGAAGCGATTTTTTCCTCTAATGGCTCAGGTAAGATGATATTTTGATAGTTTTTATCACTTAATAAGTCGATCGTGGATTGTTGTAATTCCTCTGTACCGTAAGGATTATCTTTTAATTTATCTTGATTAGATATGTTTGTTAAAACGATAATGGCAGCAAATAATACGACGATAATCCCACCAAAAATAGCTAGTTTTTTCATGTTACTTTTCCTCCTTTAATACTTTCATTATATAAAAGCTTGTTGTCGCAATGATCACAAATGCTATTAATGCTAGAAATGGAATCGTAATAAAGCCTAGCCAATTAATATATTGTCCTGTACAAGATACGAGTCCGCAAGCTGGTGCCGTATCTTGTAAAAAAGTCAGCTTTTGAATGCCGTAATGATACAAAGAAATACTACCGCCAATGCAAGCGAATATAGCTGTCGTTAAGGCAATACGAGCATTTTTTTGTATGTAAGCTACTGTTGTTATAAGAAAAATAGGGTACATTAAAATTCGTTGATACCAACACATTTCACAAGGTTCATAGCCTTTAATTTCTGAGAAATGGAGGGAACCAAGTGTAGCAACGAGCGAGACAATCCATATAATGAGTAAACTATTTTCTAATTTTTTATTCATAAACGCCTCTCCTACGGAAAATTTTAACGCTTAATTGATTATAGAGAAAATAGAAATAGAAGTAAATTATTTAGATTAATGGGTAAACACAACTTAACTTTTAGCCGGACACGTATGAGGGGCAATTAGATATTTAGCAATTAAAAAAACGATGATTATACGTAATATGCAGAAGGAAGATATTGATGAAATAATAGAAAGACAGGGCATATCTTTTCTGAGTAAAGTTATTTTGAGACACCTCTTTGTGACATTAATGATAGCTTTTAGAGCAGCATTCATAACATTGATTAAGCCAATGAACAGCATCTATTCACCTGGCATATAACCAATAACTTTTTTTGTAGTAGGGTCAAGTAATATGACGGGTGTACCAGCTACAGCGTTTTCCTGATCTTCAAAGGAAACAGCTAGTACCTCTTTGCCTTTATAGGATGCATCAAACAATTCATAAACATCATCATTATTAATCAGTG
This sequence comes from Planococcaceae bacterium UBA3370, assembly GCA_002360295.1. GTDB lineage: Bacteria > Bacillota > Bacilli > Bacillales_A > Planococcaceae > Metasolibacillus. The sequence goes on along the minus strand of DEQI01000324.1, from coordinate 13,524 downwards.
TTTTTATTACTTTTGCTTCCTCCCAATTTTCTTTAGCAGTAGTATGCCAACCATTGTCATGGATAAATTTCCAAGCGACTTCCCTAACGTCATAAAAACTGTCAGTAACAAGAGGATTTTCTAAAGCACTATTTGAACAACTAAATATGATAAGCAAACTAAAAAATGAAATGACAAAAAAGGGGTTTTTCAATGAATCACCTCTACTGTGATTTTATGCTAGAGTATCTTTTAGAGGGCTTTTCCCTGTTAAAAATCATTTTGTATCGCTAAAGTGAAGTGTAAATCTGCTTCTAAATGTTTACGCATTAGTTCACTAGCTAACTTTCCATTATGGGCGGCTATTGCATAATAAATTTCTTCATGTTCATCAATTAATAGGGGACGTTTGTTAATGACAACGGCACGACTAAAAATATAAATAATCGATTTCATTTTATCTACTTCAGCAATCATAATTGGATTACGACTTTCTTGAACAATTAAATCATGAAACCGTTTATTAGCTACAACAGTTCCATTTACATCACTATTTCTAGCATCGTAAATTGCTTGTTTTAACTTTGATAAATTCTCTTGAATCATATTTGTAGCTGCTTTTTCGGCAGCATAGCATTCTATTAAAGCACGCATTTCAAATATATGCATTAAATCTAGCTTAGATGGTTTATAAACACGTTTATTTTTAATAAGACCTTCTTGCTCTAAACGTCGAATCGCTTCACGAATAGGTGTGCGACTTACTCCGATTTCTTCTGCTAATCGTTCTTCAATTAGTTTAGTTCCTCCAGCAAGTTGACCTGATAATATTTGGTCTCGAATAGTCTCATATGCTAATAATTGAGCATTTGGATTAGATAATTGCATAAAAATCCTCCGGGCAACCGTGATATTTATCTATTATACATGAACTCTAAAAAATGTATTGTATACATTTTAAATAAAATTGTATACAATCCTAAATTTTCAGTATATAATACTTTTTGATTTTAATTTTTGAAAACGATTTCATAGGGAGGAAGTTAAGTTATGAAAGTAGGATTTGTAGGGCTTGGTATTATGGGAAAGCCTATGGCCAAAAATTTAATAAACGGTAATGTAGACGTTACTGTTTTTGATATTAATCAAGAAACTGTCAATCAACTAGCTGTATTAGGGGCAAAACCAGCAGCGAGTTTACTAGATATAGCAATCAATAATGAAGTCATTATCTTAATGTTACCAAATGCAGCAATCGTAAAATCTGTTTTATTTGATGAAAAGGGATTAGCTAATTCTTGCAAGCCAAATACCATTATTGTCGATATGAGTTCTTTGTCTCCAGTTGATACGAAAGAAATTAATGAAAAATTAGCGAGTAAACAACTACAATATTTAGATGCTCCGGTAAGTGGTGGAGAGCCAAAAGCAATCGATGGGACATTATCGGTTATGGTAGGTGGTTGCGAGCAAGCATTAGAAAGAGTAAAACCTGTATTACAAAAAATGGCTGCAGATATTACATATGTAGGTGAATCTGGAAGTGGGTCTGTCACTAAATTAGCCAACCAAATATTGGTGAATGTGACAATCGCTGCTTTATCGGAAGCGGCAGTTCTTGCATCTAAATCAGGTGTAGATTTAAACAAATTATATCCTGCAATTCGTAATGGGTTAGCTGGTAGTGCAGTACTAGATGCAAAATTACCATTAATGATTGACCGTAATTTTGTTGCCGGAGGGCGTATCGATATCAATTTAAAGGATTTATTGAATGTTGAACAAACTGGTCGTGCATTAGAAGTACCAATGCCGTTAACATCTAATGTCATCGCGATGTTCCAAGCTTTAAAAGCAGATGGTAAAGTAGCGGATGACCATGGTGGGCTTATTCAATATTATGAGAAATTGGCGAACTATGAAGTGCCAAAAGGAGGCAAATAAAGTGATGTTAGTAGAAGACAGAATTCAATTGCTGCCTGAATATGATGAAAAACTATCTAAACTATGGGAACAAGTTAGACCAACATTTACCTCGAAAATTATTGTCCTTGATGATGATCCAACGGGTGTTCAGACAGTTCATGGAGTACCTGTTTTCACTAATTGGGAAGAGGAGTCCATCAAGGCAATTTTTGATGAAGAAAGACAGCTTGTTTTCATCTTAACCAATTCTCGTGCTTTTTCGAAAAAGCATACAGAAGAAGTACATACAGTTATTGCAGAGCGAATTTCGAAAGTAGCGCAACAATGTGGGCAATCTTTTCTATTAATTAGCCGCAGTGACTCCACATTGCGTGGTCATTATCCTTTGGAAACAGAAGTGTTAAAAAATACTCTAGAGAAAAATAGTGCTAGCCGTATTGATGGTGAAATAATGATTCCTTTCTTTAAAGAAGGAGGGCGCCTAACGATAGATGATGTGCATTATGTGCTACAAAATAATCGTTATGTGCCTGCTGCTGAGACAGAATTTGCATTAGACCGGATGTTTAGTTTTTCGCACAGTAATTTAAAACAGTATATCGAAGAAAAAACTGCAGGGCATTATAGTGCGGATCAAGTACTTTCGATTTCATTAGATGAATTACGTGCACTTAATATTGAAACAATCAAAGAAAAGCTAATGCAAGTAACGGATTTTGGAAAAGTGATTGTCAATGCATATACGGAAGAAGATTTAAAAGTTTTTAGTATCGCACTAATCGAAGTAATGAATAGTGGTAAAAGTTTTATATTCCGCACAGCAGCTTCATTTACAAAAGTAATCGGTAACATTTCATCCAAGCCACTTTTACCAAGAGAACAATTAGTGAATGCGACATCTGAAACGGGTGGGTTAATTGTAATTGGCTCACATGTGAAGAAAACAACAGAACAATTAACCTATTTACAACAATTAAAAGATGTAAAATTTATCGAATTTCATTGTGCGCTTGTTTCAGAAAAAGCGGCATTTGAAGCAGAGATTAAACAAATTCAGCAACAAATAAATGATGCCATTGCGGGTGGACAAACTGTTTGTGTTTATACAAGTAGAGAATTACTAAAGCTCCCTCATGCAAGTCGGGAAGAAGAGTTAGCGATGTCAGTGGAAATTTCTAATGCTGTAACAAGCTTTGTACGCAATTGTCATCCGCAACCTCGTTTTGTTATTGCAAAAGGTGGTATTACGTCAAGTGATGTTGGCACAAACGGGTTAGGCGTTAAGAAAGCTGAAGTATTGGGACAAGTGGCTCCAGGGGTACCAGCATGGCTAACAGATGGAGGAAGCATTTTCCCAAACATGCCTTATATTATTTTTCCAGGAAATGTGGGAGAACCAGATACATTAAGAAACGTAGTAGAGCGTTTAATCTAAAGGAGGTATAGAAATGGTCACAGGGAATATGTTGTTAGTAATTTTCGTAGCCTCATTAATTTTATTATTTATTTTAATTTTAAAATTTAATGTAGAGCCGTTTATTTCACTTATTGCTGTATCCTTAGTAGCGGCAATTTTAATTGGATTTCCGATTAAAGAAATACCAGGTATTATTACAACTGGATTTGGGAATACATTAACCGGTGTTGGTATTTTAATTGGTTTAGGTGTAATTTTTGGTAGTTTACTAGGAGCATCAGGTGCCATTGAAAAAATTGCAGCAGCAGTATTAAAAGGTTTTGGGGTAAAGAAGTCCGCTGCAGGGCTTTCTTTAACAGGCGTTGTCGTATCAATTCCCGTATTTTTTGATGCAGCGTTTGTTATTTTAAGCGGGCTAGTTAAAAGTCTTTCTCGCAGAACAGGTATTTCAGTTATTACATTCGTTACGGCTTTAGGGCTTGGGTTAATCGTATCGCATAGTATGATCCCACCAACACCAGGGCCATTAGTTGTTGCTGAAAACACAGGCTCTGATTTAGGATTGTTTATTATTTATGCAATCATTTGTGCCATTCCAGCAACGTTAATTGGAGGTTACTTATATGGTTCATTTATCGGTAAAAAAATTCAACGTTTTGTCGATGAAAAAGAGCTAGTTGCAGACGATGTGAATGAAACTGTGAGTAATCGCAAAGAAATTTCTACAGGTCTATCGTTCGGCATACTAGCATTACCGATAGTATTAATTTTACTTAATACAGTATCCGCTTTATGGATAGAGGAAGGTACTTTACGTACAATTTTAAGCTTTATTGGAGATAAAAACGTTGCGTTATTTATTTCTGTAATTGTTGCTTTAATCGTGCTTCGCCCATATATTCATGTACCGTATACTCAATTGTATGAAGAAGCGTTAAATTCGGCGGGGATGATCATTTTAGTAACAGGTGCTGGTGGAGCATTTGGTGCTGTTATTAATCAATCGGGTATTGGTGATTATTTAATTGATACAATGATCGGTTTAAGTATACCGGTTTTAGTATTAGCATTCTTATTCTCTCAGCTTTTACGTGCATCGCTAGGATCTTCAACCGTAGCATTAGTGACAACGTCTTCGATTATGGGTCCTATGGTAATGGAACTTGGCACGTCTCCTATTTTGCTTGGATTAGCCATTTGCGCTGGAGCAGTTGGCTTATCATTACCAAATGACTCAGGATTCTGGGTAGTGAATCGTTTTGGTAAATTAACGATTCCAGAAACGATTAAAGCCTGGTCTATTGGTGGGTTCATTGCTGGATTAAGTGCGCTAGGAATGGTCTATATTTTAAGTTTATTATCTGGTATCTTACCTGGCATATAAAAAGAAATAAAAGCTGTCCATTATTGGGCGGCTTTTTTTCATTCAAAAGTATGAGATTTGTACACATGCAAAGTGTCGTTGTTCAATGATATCATAATAGAAAGAAAACTGAGGTGTGGCTATGAGTCTAGATCATTCTAATATTACTATTTTAAAAGAAATTGCAGAACTCCTAAACGAAGAAACCGAAATGATCCCCATGCTAAAAGGGGCATTGTGCAAATTTTTAAAAGGTACAAAGTTTGATGCTGGTTGGATTTTCTTTATTGATGAAAAAGGGAAATCGAAATTAGTCGTTCATGAAAATTTGCCTGAAGCATTAGCTTGCAACGAATGTGAACATTTACGAAAAGGTGGATGTTGGTGTGTATCTCGCTTTCGCAATAATGAACTAAATAGAGCATCTAATATTATTGAATGTCAACGTATTGAAAGTGCGATTGATGAACAAAACGGAGATACAGAAGGCATTACCCATCATGCTACAGTACCTCTACAATCAGGACAAGAGCGCTTTGGGTTACTGAATGTTGCTTCTAAAAATACGGTGCGTTTTTCTGAAGAAGAATTAGATTTGCTAGAATCTGTCGCATTTCAAATGGGCTCTGCCATTAAACGTATACATTTAACGAATGAACAGCAGGAAATAGCCCTCGTTCGGGAGCGTAATCGATTAGCTCGTGATTTGCATGATTCGGTAAACCAACTTTTATTTTCTGTGACGTTAACATCACGAGCAGGTATTGAAATGAGCGACCAGCCTGAAATTAAGGAAACGTTTAAAGACATTCAGCAGCTAACACAAGAAGCATTAACGGAAATGCGTGCATTAATTTGGCAATTACGTCCAAAGGGATTAGAAAGCGGATTAATTGAAGCGATAAAAGTGTATGCGGATATGCTCGGCTTAAAATTAATTGTGAATGTATCTGGGGTCATACAATTGCCATCTCGTGTAGAAGAAACACTTTTTCGTATTGCACAGGAAGGTTTAAATAATATTCGTCGTCATGCGGGTGTGAAAGATGCAGAGTTATTTGTTACTGTGACATCAACAGATATTTTACTGGTTATAAAAGATAATGGTCGAGGCTTTATAGTGGAAGAAGATATTGAAATTCCTTCACTAGGTTTGCAGTCGATTAAAGATAGAGCACATGCTATTGGCGGAACTGCTGATTGGGTGAGTGAGATTGGTAAAGGCACTGAGTTACTTATTCGATTGCCATATTAAGGGGGAAAGATGATGATACGAGTATTAATAGCAGATGATCACCATGTTGTAAGACGGGGGTTATTATTTTTCTTGAAAACACAAAAAGATATAGAGGTTGTGGGAGAGGCTAAAAATGGTTTAGAAGCAGTAGAGCTAGTGGAAGCATTATCTCCTCATATTGTATTAATGGATTTAGTCATGCCGGAAATGGATGGTATTCAAGCAACAAAGCGTATTAAAAAGCAATGGCCAGATATACATGTTCTCATGCTAACAAGCTTTTCTGATAAAGACCATGTCCTACCAGCAATTGAAGCAGGTGCATCCGGGTATCAATTAAAAGATATAGAACCAGACGATTTAGTGAACTCCATCCGTCAAATAATGCGCGGTGAAAATACGCTTCATCCAGAAGCTACAACCCGTCTTGAGGAAGGTTTGCGTGAGGAGGAAAATATGCCGCATATTCAAAATCCTTTAACACCGCGCGAGCAGGATGTATTGGCGGAGTTAACAAAAGGGAAAAGCAATCGAGAAATTGCCTCCGCACTTTTTGTTACTGAAAAAACAGTGAAAACACATATTTCGAATTTATTTACGAAATTACATGTACAAGACCGTACACAGGCAGCTTTATACGCAGTAAAGCATGGTTTAACTGAAGGTAGTGGACAATATTAAAGAAAGAGCTGTTCCAAAGTAATGTATTACTCTTTTGGAACAGCTCTTTCAGTTGGAGGATGATTAATGAATCATATTGTTTTACAATTTTCGAAAAGCTAGCAGACATTGCTTATCGTATAGTAAGAAAATCCACAGCTTCTAAAATGATTATTGTTAATCCTGTTTAGGTGGAAGAGCTTTTTCACAAGGTTCGATATGGACGAGTACGACACAATATGGATTAAAGCGCTTAATAGTGGCTTCTATTTTTTCCGTTATTTGATGACTTTCCCATACATTTAAGTAAGGATTAACGGTTACCGTTACATCGACAAATGACATATTTCCATGTGATCGTCCTTTAAAGTCAACGAGTTCAATGACTTCTTCAACATTGCTAATTAATTTGCACAATGTTTCTGTTTCCTCTGCGTCAAAACCATCTGTTAACGTATGCACCGCTTCCCAGAAAATTTCAATACCTGTTTTTATAATAATAATACCGACAATTAAGGCTGTAATGACATCAATGATAGGAAACCCTAAAATAGCTGCACTGATCCCGACTGCGGTACCTATACTAACGATAGCATCTGAGCGATTGTCATAAGCAGCTGCTTTTACTGCAGAGCTTTTAATTTTATTGGCAAGTGCTAAATTATAGCGATAAACGCCATACATGATTGCTGCACTAAATAAGGCGACACCTGCTGTGAGCATAGAAGGTGTTTCATGCGAAGGGTTCCATAATTTGCTGATGGACGACATAAGGACTTGTAAGCCGACAGCAATCATAATAAAGGAAGCAATTAAGGACGCCACTGTTTCTGCACGTAAATGACCGTATTGATGGTTCTCATCAGCGGGCTTTTGAGAAATACGTAGCCCAATCAATACTGCGACAGAGGCAATAATATCAGTTGTATTATTGAATCCATCTGCTTTTAGTGCAGCTGAATGACCGAAATAGCCGATACCAAGCTTCATGGCACTTAGAAATAAATAAGTGCCAATAGAAAGCCAGGCACCTTTTTCCCCGGCACGTAAATTTGTATATAGCTCCATAATGTTTCCTCCTAGAAAAACTTTTAAACATGATAAAACGACCCTCTATCAAAGTAGAGAGTCGTTATACGTTATAGGTTATTTAGTTTCTTCAATTAAATCGTCTTTAGACGTGGAATCTTCTAATTTTGTTATTTCAATAAATAAAATATGGTGGCCATCTAATTCTTTAATTTTGAACTCATAACCGTGAGATTCAAAAGCGTCACCTTCGATTGCATCAAAGTGTTGGGTCATAAACCATCCACCGATTGTATCGATATCTTCATCCTCAATTTCAATACCTAAAATGTCATTTACATTTTCAAGTAACATTTTGGCATCGATAATGTAGTGACCTTCACCAATTTCTTGCACTTCAGGAATTTCATCCTCGTCAAACTCATCTTGAATATCTCCGACGATTTCTTCGATAATGTCCTC
>DEQI01000324.1:0-5362 GCA_002360295.1 Planococcaceae bacterium UBA3370 | reverse complement strand
ATGGTTTCGATTACGCGAATAATCGGTTGCATATACTCTTCAACAGTTTTATCACCATTTGATGGATCTTTAATATAAGCCGTTAATAAATGCTTCATGTTTACTAAACCGATAATATGGTCTTTATCACCGTCTGTAATTGGATAACGAGTATATTGTTCTACACCCATTAATTCAAATATTTCACGAAGCGTTTGATCTTTTTCTATGCTTGTTATTTCAGTTCGAGGTACCATAATCTCCTTCGCAATTCGGTCAGAGAATTCAAAAATACTATTTACGTATTCGTATTCAGAGTGGTTAATTTCGCCACCTTTAAAGCTGTCCGATAATATCATGCGAAGCTCTTCTTCAGAGTGTGCCACTTCTGATTCAGAAATCATTTTTAAACCGAAAAGACCTGCTAATGCACGCGCCGATCCGTTTAGAGCACGGATAAATGGATACATTACATTGTGGAATAGTAATAATGGGCCTGATAAGTTTAGTGTAACTGACTCTGCTTTTTGAATGGCAAGAGTTTTCGGCGCTAATTCCCCTACGACAACATGTAAAAACGTTACAAGTGAGAAAGCGACAATAAATGAAAGGATTGAAGTTACTCGACCTTCTAAGCCTAGCATGTCAAATAATGGATGAAGGATGAGCGCAAATGTTGGCTCCCCTAACCAACCTAAACCAAGGGCAGTAATCGTAATACCAAGTTGGCAGGCTGATAAATATTCATCTAAATTTGAAATAACTTTTTTAGCTCGTATAGCTTTTTTGTTTCCTTCAGCTACTAATTGATCGATACGAGTAGTTCTTACTTTTACTATTGCAAACTCAGTAGCAACGAAAAATGCCGTAGCGGCAATTAAGACAGCAAATGCTGTCAGCTTAATGGTTAGCTCAACTATGTCTACGTCCAAATAATTTCTTTATTCACGACCCAAATGAGGGGGGCAAATAAAGAGTACACCTCCTGTGAGAAAAAAATTTTTTATAACAATATCATAAAATATTTTAAGATAAAAAACAAATTTTGTTACCGCATTTTTTTCTAAGGCAAAATGCAATTCTTTATTTACTGAATGATATATATTTTTTTATGAACGAAGTATTTCGATAACAAATTAAATTTTCAAAAAATATTGACAGAGGAAAAAATTGTATGATAATCTTGAGAGGCACTAAATAATTTTGGAAATGGAGGTAAGGGTTATGATGATTCAACTAAAAAATACGCCAGCAGTGAAGCATTTTAATCCGGGCCTGTAACGAATTTCTAATTATTATTTGTTTGAATGCGCATAATAATTGGCCGGTACAGGTTGCAATACCTGTATCTTTTTTTTAGGCACTTATCCTAATTAAAAGGGTAAGTGTCTTTTTTTGCTTTCAAAAGTGCAAGTAAAGATATAGGAGGAAGGAAAATGTTTAATCGACTAAAAGTGAAAATTTTAAAAAGGGAATCGCTCGAAAGTGGATAGCGAAACTTTATTAAGTAAGGATGAAGGAAGGTTAGTTCATGTTTGATGTATTAATAAAATTAAAATGGTTTTTTAAAGCGTATTGGAAGCGGTACACAGTAGCGATTGTTTTACTGATTATTGCGAGTTTTATCGAAGTACTACCACCACAAATAATCGGGCAAGCAATAGATGTTATGACTACTGGGGAAATGACAACTAGTTTACTGCGCAATTATTTACTTGCAATGGGTGTCATTATTGTTGCTACTTATACAATGAACTTTGTATGGCAATATCAACTTTTTGGTGGTGCGATCACGTTAGAGCGTATTTTAAGAAAACGGCTCATGCATCAATTTTTAAAAATGACACCGACATTTTATGAAAAAAATCGAACTGGTGACTTAATGGCTAGGGCGACGAACGATTTGAATGCTGTATCGTTAACAGCTGGCTTCGGTATTATGACATTAATCGATTCGACAGCCTATATGGCAGCCATTATTCTGGCAATGGGCTTTTTCATTTCATGGAAGCTCACATTTTTTGCTATGCTGCCAGTTCCGGTGATGGCGATTGTTATTCAGTATTTAGGGAAAATTGTACATGAACGTTATATGACAGCGCAGGAGGCTTTCGGTGAATTAAACGATGATGTACTAGAATCTGTCGCTGGCGTCCGAGTAATTCGTGCATATGTACAAGAAAAGAAAGATGAAATGCGTTTTGCCAATAAAAGTGAAGAAGTATTCCAAAAAAATATTCATGTGGCGAAAATTAACGCTTTATTCGGACCTATTACAAAAGCAGGGACAGCCATTTGTTATGTTGTAGCACTTGGTTATGGAGCGGTATTAGTATCGAATGGTGAATTAACAGTCGGACAGCTCGTTACATTTAACGTTTATTTAGGGTTAGCGGTATGGCCAATGTTTGCAATTGGTGAACTGATTAATGTTATGCAGCAAGGAAATGCGTCACTTGACCGTGTTCAAGAAACGCTTGATTACCAAGCGGACGTACAAAATCCAACACAAGCAGAAACTCTTGAATCGCCAACATCGATTGGATTTAATGAATTTACATTCCAATACCCTTTATCACAAGTGAAAAATTTACAACAGGTTTCTGTTGCACTGCTAAAAGGGCAGACGTTAGGGATTGTAGGGAAAACAGGCGCTGGAAAAACAACGTTTGTCAAGCAACTATTAATGGAATATCCACTTGGTGACGGCCAATTAACAATTGGTGACATTGATTTAGCAAAACAAATGAAAGAACAAGTACTTGACTGGATAGGGTATGTTCCACAAGATCATGTACTATTCTCACGTACGATTCGAGAAAATATTTTATTTGGTAAAGAGGATGCTACAAAGGCACAAATTGCAGAGGCGATTCGGCTTGCGCATTTTGAACAAGATTTAGAAAATCTACCGATGGGAATAGAGACACTCGTAGGCGAAAAAGGAGTCTCATTATCTGGTGGACAAAAACAACGCGTATCGATTGCACGTGCACTCATAAAAAATCCAGAAATATTAATTTTAGATGATTCACTATCCGCTGTTGATGCAAAAACAGAAGCGAAAATTATTGAAAACATACAAAATGAACGTAGTGGAAAAACGACCATTATTACCACACACCGTTTATCAGGTGTTCAGCACGCCAATCATATTATCGTTCTAGACGAAGGAATGATTGTAGAGCAAGGTACACATGAAGAGCTTCTCGCACAAAATGGTTGGTATAAAGAGCAATTTGATCGCCAGCAACTTGAGGGGGGATCTGAATGAGTACAGGAAAACGCTTATATTTATACGCATTAAAATTTAAAAAGCCGATATTAATCGGACTCTCACTTTTAACCATTGCTGTATTTACGGAGTTAGCTGGTCCGTTTATCGCAAAGCATATTATAGATCACTACATGACACCTGGTTCCCTTGAAGTAAAGCCGTTAACATGGCTATTAATTGTATTTTTTGCATTATCAATCGCAACAGCCATACTTCGGTACTTTATGTATATTTATTTACAAATCGGAGCCAACCGTGTCGTACAAAAATTACGAAAAGATGTATTCGGTCATATACAAACACTACCTATTCATTACTTTGACAATTTACCAGCCGGCAAAGTAGTAGCGCGTGTGACGAATGATACGGAAGCAATTCGCAATTTATATGTGCAAGTATTATCACAATTTGCAACGAGCATTATTTCCATTGCAGGGGTTTATATAGCTTTATTTATATTAAATGTGAAAATTGCGCTTCTATCTTTAATAGTAATTCCGTTTGTGTATGGTTGGATGATAGGCTACCGAAAGTTTGCCGCAGCTTATAACCATGTTATACGAACGAAAATAGCTGATATTAATGCGATGATCAATGAATCAATTAACGGGATGACCATTATTCAGGCGTTTCGTCGTGAAGAGCAAATGAAAAAAGAATTTGCGGAAATGAATGACGAGCATTATGAATATAACCGTAAGCTATTATTTTTAGATTCTGCAACATCATTTAACTTAGTAAATGTACTGCGTATTCTCATGTTTATCGCGTTTATTTATTATTTTGGTACACAGTCCATGACATCAACTGAAGCTATTACAGCAGGTACGCTGTATGCACTTGTGGATTATCTAACACGTTTATTTAATCCGATTGTGAACTTTGTTAATCAGTTTTCACAATTAGAGCGCTCATTAGTGGCAGGGTCTCGTGTGTTTGAATTATTAGATCAAACAGGTGAACCAGTGAGTGAATCACGTATTGATCGTTACGAAGGAAATGTTAAATTTGAAAATGTATCTTTCGCGTATAAAGATAATGAATACGTATTAAAAGGTTTGAACTTTGAAGCGAAAAAAGGCGAAACAGTAGCACTTGTTGGGCATACAGGATCGGGAAAAAGCTCTATCATGAATCTACTATTCCGCTTTTATGATCCACAAAAAGGGCGCATTTATATCGATGGGCAAGACATTACATCTTTACCTCGTCAATCAATTCGTGATCATATGGGGATTGTGCTACAGGATCCGTATTTATTTACAGGGACAATAGCATCAAACGTTAGTTTAAATGATGAGCGTATTTCTCGTGATGTCATTGAAAAGGCGCTGGCTGCTGTAGGTGGTGAGCGAGTGCTTGCTAATTTAGAAAAAGGATTAGATGAGCCTGTTATCGAAAAAGGAAGCACACTTTCTTCCGGTCAACGTCAGCTTATTTCATTTGCGCGTGCGCTAGCATTTAATCCAGCCATTTTAATATTAGATGAAGCAACATCGAATATAGATACAGAAACAGAAGAAATTATTCAGCATGCGATGGATGTTTTAAAGCAAGGACGAACAACATTTATTATTGCACACCGATTATCTACTATTAAAAATGCAGATCGCATTTTAGTATTAGACCGCGGTGAAATTGTTGAGCAAGGTACACATGATGAACTATTAGCACTAGAAGGTCGCTATAACACAATGTACCAGCTACAAGCCAATTCATTAAATGCATAACAAAGACTGCTAAAAGCGATTGGAGAGCTTTTAGCAGTTTTTTTGTGTAGTTTGGAACCCCCCTGCTGTGCAGGGGGGCGGATTAGTTTATCAGCAGGTTTGATTGTTTTATCGGCAGGTTTGGTTGATTTATCAGCAAGTTTGGGTAGTTTATCAGCGGGTTTGGTTGATTTATCAGCAAGTTCGTTTTTTTATCTGAGAATTTCAGTTTTATCAGCAGGTTTGGGTGATTTATCAGCGGCTTTGCTTAATTTATCAGCAAGTTCGGTTTTTTATCTGAGAATTTCAGTTTTATCAGCATGTTTGCTTGTTTTATCAGCAGGTTAGGGTAGTTTATCAGCGGCTTTGGTTGTTTTATCAGCAACTTCAGTTATTT
>DEQI01000123.1:4805-5229 GCA_002360295.1 Planococcaceae bacterium UBA3370 | reverse complement strand
AGGATTTACTGTTTCATTTTTTAAACTGTCATTTCTGTCATTGTAATAATTATTATTGTTATCAATGACATCATCTACCCCTTCACGTAATTCTTGCATAGGCGTTTCGTTATTTAGCGTGCCATTGGTATTAGTATCGTCTGTATTACACCCCGCTAAAAAAACCGTTCCTAGAAAAGACGCGATGAATAAACCTTTCCACATAAAAAAATTCCCTCCTTTCAATGGACTCGTATTGATCAATCACTTGATCGTTCATTAGAGTGCCCGAGAAGGGAAGGAACTATCCGAAGTTTTTATCGTACTAATTTAATTTTTCTTTTAATAATTGCTCAACATATGCAGCTTCTGCTTTACAGCCATATGTGTAATTTGTGCCTAACTGTTTTTGCATTTCCTCAATTGACTCAATTTGCTTTTCAGT
>DEQI01000123.1:0-4730 GCA_002360295.1 Planococcaceae bacterium UBA3370 | reverse complement strand
TGGCTTAGTAAAATTTCCTGAGGTACCTTATCAAACCAAGCTGCATTTTCTGTAAAATATTTTTGCCAACTTGCTACAAAGTCTTCCATCGAAAATTGCTCTTCATCCCAACCAATGCTTGCTAAATATGTTTCAAAAGACGTTGTGATCGATCTTGTAATGCTTATTTTGACGCCTGAAGATAGTTGTTTATACATCTAATTTTAAACCTCCTACGTTTAAAGCCAACCCTTCGTAAAATGCATAAATGCACAATTATATTTATAACTTTTTTATTCTAAATCCATACTTGTTTAAAAGCAAATGAGCGTTACTTTGGTTGCACTGGACCAAGAGCAAATAAGATGTCTACTTCACAAGCTAATTCACCATCAACAGTGGCAATACCGTGCCCTTTACCCATTTGACCGCGAAGTTTCACAAATTCAACTTCTAATTTTAATTGATCTCCTGGTACTACTTGACGTTTAAAACGACAGTTGTCAATTCCTGTCAAAAAAGCAAGTCGACCTTTGTTTTGTTCTACATTTAATAAAGCAATACCGCCTACTTGTGCCAATGCTTCTACAATTAAAACGCCTGGCATTACTGGGTAACCAGGAAAATGACCGTTAAAAAAGTCTTCATTTATGGATACATTTTTTATACCGACTGCTCTTTTTCCTTCTTCTAACTCGATAATGCGATCGACAAATAAAAATGGATAACGATGCGGTAATATTGCTTGGATTTGTTCTGCAGTTAACATATCTTTCCCCCTCTATGTTCCTATTTATGTATACATAAATCTTTACCAAACTTTTTTATCAAATTCAGCTAAATCTTAATAAAAATGACGTTTAACGTAATAATTAGTCCCAATTTCAGTATAACCAACCATTCTCATATTCCTATAACCGCGTAAACAAATAGACCCATATTATCTAAAAATAATGATTAAGGTAAGTATAGCATATCCACTCTATGTTTACAGCAGTTTGAGGCAAGCGTGTCAAACACGTTGCCTTATTCCTTACCTTCTATAATATCGAAAATGTGCTGCCACGTACTCCATTTTAATGCATCTGCCGGTTCTCCACTACCGATAAAGCCATAGCCAATAACCATCCCCGCTATCGCTGCGATGAATAGTAAAATGAGTACGAGAACGATACGAAGCCAAATAGGAATTAAACGAATTTGTACCCAACGAGTTGATTTTGTTTCTACATCACTTTGTTTAGGTTCTCCGTTTCTACTTCTTCTCTTTTTTGGTTCAACTTCTGTTTGCTCTTTTATTTCGTTCGTCATGTTTGTTCTCCCTTTTGCTTATCGAATGCCGTTAATAAGACCTAACATCTGATCAGCAATTGTTACTGCACGTGAATTAAATTGATAGGAACGCTGTGTAGCGATTAAGTCTGTCATTTCCTTAGACATATCAACATTCGACATTTCAAGCGCCCCGTTTTCTAAACCAATGTCAGAGCGTGCTGCCCCTTGTAAATTAGTTAAGATATCTGTCTCTGTTAGACCTAGTTCTACTAAATTCGCTGGAAGGCCAATATATGTACCCGAAATATGCTCCAATACTTGTGGCTTTTCAAGCTTTGTCACACCTAAATCAAAAGAAAATACATCCCCATCAGCATAATTAACATTGAGCTGTCCTTCAGCTGAAAGTGAAAAGCCTGTTGCTTGTTCTGGGAAGGTAATCTCATTGCCATCATTATCTGCAACAGGGTAACCGTCTGCAGTTACTAGCATCACTTGTCCATTTCCTATAGGAGACATACTAAAATTACCTTGGCGTGTGTAAACTATACGTTGACCTTCTCCTTCAGGCATTAAAATATTAAAATATTGATTTTCTTTTGTAAATGAAAAGTCTAATTCGCGCTCTGTCTTTTGAAGTGAGCCTTGCTTTTGATTCATTTGGATTTGGGCAATTTGTGCACCGACACCATAGCGAATCCCAACTGGTGATTGGCGTATAGTTTTATCTAATTTATCATTATTAAATTGTTGATATAATAGCTCTGAAAATTGCGCTTCCTTCGCTTTATAACCATATGTGCTGCTGTTGGCTAAATTATTACTAATATTATCTAACTGCGATTGCAGCTGTGTTAAAGTGTTTGTTGCCGTATACATTGTGCGTAACATGCTTTATTCCCCCGTCACTACTGTACTTTACCGATATCATTAGCCGCTTTATCCATACTGCGATCATAGGCTTGAAGCACTTTTTGATTTGCCTCAAATGCTCGGTATGCTGTTAATAGCTCTGTCATTGATTGAGCTGCATCTACGTTGGAAGCCTCTAAGTATTGTTGCTTTGTCGCAAATACGACCCCTTCTTGGTCATAGGCAGAAGGTAAAACACCATTATCTAACATACGAAATAGTCCGTTATCTTGTTTCATTAACACATCTGGGTTAGCTGCAAACGATACACCTAAAGTAGCCACTTGCTCTCCACGATCATTCATAATGGCACCATTATCAGTAATCGTTATATCGTCATTATCTAATTGAATACGCTGACCGTTATCGGATAGGACGTATAAGCCTTGTGCATTCACTAAATAACCTTGTCCATCTAACGTAAAATTACCGTTACGTGTATAGGCCTCGCCACCTGTTGGATGCTCTAGACGAAAGAAGATGGCACCTGTATTGCCCGATTCTGCATCGACTGGTAGTTGACCATCAACTAAAGCTACATCTGTCGATAAATCAGAAGCACGTAAACTACCTTGTGTATAGTTTGCAATCGTTTCTTGTAAGTATACACCTGTATTTAATGCTCCGATTGGAGTCGCAGTTGTTAAACCTAGTCGTTTTTCAGTAGGAACATTCGTTGATTTTATTGCTGACATCATCATATCTGGAAATGAGCGAATTGTTGACTGATCTGCCTTATAGCCTGGCGTATTCGCATTTGCCATATTATTTGTTAGTATTTCTGTACGACGTTGTTGTGCGATCATTCCTGATGCAACTGTATAAAATCCTTTGAACAACAAGCTCACCTCATTCGTAATTTAAATGCTAGCACTTCCCGCGCGATCAATATTATCAAGCATAATCCCCGTACCAACTGCTACACAGTCCATTGGGTTTTCTGCAATGAATACAGGGACTTTCAATTCTTCGATTAATAGCTGATCAATACCGTGAAGTAATGCTCCGCCTCCAGTTAAAATAACGCCTCTGTCAATAATATCTGCTGACAATTCTGGTGGTGTTTTTTCTAATACATTTTTAGCAGATTGAACAATCATTGATACCGATTCATGTAAAGCTTGTTCAATTTCAGCTGAGTGAATTTCAATTGTACGTGGTAGCCCTGTCACCATATCACGACCTCGGATTTCCATTGATTCGTCTCGACTATTCGGGAATACTGTTCCAATTGTCATTTTAATCGCTTCTGCAGTTCGTTCACCTATAAGTAGCTTGTACTCTTTCTTTATGTATTGCAGAATGTCGTTATCGAATACATCGCCAGCTACTTTAATAGACTCACTAGTCACGATATCTCCCATCGATAATACAGCAATGTCTGTTGTACCTCCGCCTATATCGACAACCATGTTACCACTAGGCTGGAATATATCCATGCCAGCACCAATTGCCGCCACTTTTGGCTCTTCTTCTAAATAAACTTTTTTACCGCCTGATTTTTCAGCAGCTTCACGAATTGCTTTTTGTTCAACACTCGTAATATTCGTTGGACAACAAATTAAAATACGTGGCTTTGATAAAAAGCCCTTCACATTTAGCTTATTAATAAAATGCTTTAGCATTGCCTCTGTTACATCAAAATCTGCAATAACGCCATCTTTTAAAGGACGAATCGCTACAATGTTACCTGGCGTACGACCGACCATTTTTCTAGCTTCTTCACCAACTGCTAGTACTCGTCCTGTTTTTTTATCAATAGCTACTACTGACGGTTCATTTAATACGATTCCTTTTCCTTTTACGTGTATAAGAACGTTTGCTGTCCCTAAATCAATACCGATATCTTTTGAAAACATGTTTTTTTCTCCTTCCCACCGTTTCAACATGCATACGTACGCTACTTTATATCTTTATCTAGAATATTTTATCATATTCATCATGTAATTACACCTTATATTATGGAAGTGATTTTCCTTTTCATGCTAGATAAATAGTCGTTTTTTATGTGAAAAGGCATTTAGATGAAAAAAATATCATCTAAATGCCTTTTTCACGTTGCTTCGTTTCCCATTTCTTCTTTGTAGCTTCTCCCCCCCGTAAATGACGAATTGATTTATGGTACGCTAAAATTTCCTTCACTTCTTTTGCTAATGGTTCATTAACTAAAATAAGTCGCTCTGTTAAATCTTTGTGTACCGTACTTTTTGAAAAACCCGTCATTTGTGCAAGGGCGCGGACCGTTTCACCGGTGTCGATAAGCAGCTCTCCTAACCGAACACAGCGTTGTCGAATATGTTCGTGCACCTTCTCTTCCTTTCTACATCGGATGTAAGAATGTGCCGCAAATTACTTTGTGCGTTTAGTAGTACGTTTCTTCACCTTATGAGTGGTCCGCTCCTATTTAGAACTTAGAAACCAAGCTTTTTACGAGGATTTATTGCTTCACCGTTTTCTAACACCTCAAAATACAGGTGAACACCGGCTGATGGATTCCACTCGTTCTCAGTTGTCGTCGCAAGTGGTTGACCTTGTAAAACTTGATCGCCTTCTTTTACAAGAAT
>DEQI01000321.1:2876-6296 GCA_002360295.1 Planococcaceae bacterium UBA3370 | reverse complement strand
GTTCCGATTGATGATATCATTCATCACCATCAACATTGTATTTTACAAAAAGATGCCTATGCAGTAACAGCTATTCCAGCCGTTGCTGAGCAGCTACGAGCTCAAAACCTAGCAGTAGAATGTGTCATTCCGACAGAGCAAGATATGATTGTTGCGTTTGAACGTGCCTTGCTTTCTACCAATGCAAGGCGTAATAAAGAAACGCAAATTGTATATGGCTTAATTCACTTACATAATAAGGAACAGATCTATACAAAATCACAAACTCCACATTTGCTCGATAGTAAAATTATGCAAACATTACAGCAGTATATCCAAACTTTAGACGGTCATTTAATGCATTTAGCAAATGGCCAATTCGCTTTTATAACGATAAGAGGTATTTTTGAACGTGAAACGAGAGGCTATAAATATTTGCCGCTACTACAACTATTACAAGATTCATATGGCTTAACGGCGAGCCTCGGTATTGGGTTTGGACTTACTGCCGCAGAATCTGGCAAACATGCTAAACAAGCATTACAACAATCCATCGAACTAGCAGGCAATGTCTGCTATATCGTACGAGAAGATAATAGTGTGATTGGTCCGGTTGATGTAACGACTCAATCGAACTATGAACGGTATAATCTTGTCATTACCGATCATGATTTACTTCAGCGTGCGGAGAAAGCTGGTATGTCTGCTACCTATATGTCCAAGCTAATGGCCCGTATTGCCAAGCATAAAAAGATTGATTATACTGCCCAAGAACTGTCAGATACACTACATTTAACTCTCCGTAGTGCAAATCGAATATTATTAAAATGGATGGATGCCGATTTAGTCGAAATTATCGGTGAAGAAAAGGTTGCTTATAAAGGGAGACCACGCCGTATTTATCGACTTAAATTTTTTAATGACTTGATCGATTAACTGTTCATCTCTTCAATAAAACGAATGATTTCCATTGTTTCTTTTTCGTCAATGGGTGAGATGCCTGTCTTAAAAAAATAAATGACTTCTTCTAATAAACTTGCATAATAAGGCTTACTATTATGTTGTACTTGGATCGCTACCGATTTATCCGCATAGTGAATAGTTGCACCAAATTGCGAATTATCGGTTTTATGTCCTCTAATCGTTGCCGTTCTGCCGTCATACCAAGTGGCAATGAATAATTCATTAGAAGATATCGAACATCTTTCTACTTGTTTGTAACCAGGACCTAGCCAAGAAAATAACATTTCTACTGTATGAATGCCGTACCAAAAATAATCCCATTGTGATAGTTTGGGCATTGGTCCATAGCAATCTACTGCAACAATTGTTTGTTTTGGTACGCGCCTAACATCTTCAGCAAAACGTAATGCAGAGCTCGTCATAATCGGGATGTTGTAATCATTTGCTAACTTAAAAATGGCTTCGGCTTCGCCAACAGAAAGAGCAAGTGGCTTATCGATAAAAACAGGCTTTCCGAACGGTGCAATTTTTGAAAACTGTTCTACATGTTGGCCACCATCTACTGAAAGAAGTAATATGGCATCCGATGTTTGTGCCACTTCCTCTATTGAAGAAACAATTGGTATTCCTTGAGCTTGCACGTTTTCTGTAAATTTCTGAATCCTAGATTGACTAAAAGGATGGGAAGAACCACCAGGAAACGCGCAAGAAATTTTTGCATCTCGAATAAGATCAGGGAGCTGTTCATTTTGCAGCAATTCAGTGAATGCGACTGCATGAGAAGTATCTAAGCCAATCAATCCGATTTTCATCACATCACCTCTATTTAATACCTGACATTTGAATTCCTTCCGTAAAATAACGTTGGAAGAATATAAAGATTAAAAATGTTGGAATAAAGGATATGGTTGCTCCAGCCATTTCAATACCAAAATTCCCCTCTTTCCCTAACATAGTCGCTAATCCAAGTGTTACAGGGAACATTTTTTCATTCGTCAAATAAATAAGCGGCTGAAATAAATCGTTCCAGTTTGAAATAAAAGCGAACGTTCCAACTGTTGCAATGACTGGAAATGACAGCGGTAAAATAACTTTAAAAAAGATTTGCACGTCACTAGCCCCGTCTATGTAGGCTGCTTCCTCTAAATCATTCGGAATGCCCTGTAAAAATTGGCGGACTAAAAAGACACCCATAATCGCCCATATTTCAGGGACAATTAATGCCCAATATGTATTAATCCAACCAAAATCAGCAAACATAATATATTTAGGAATAATAAATAACTGCTGAGGAATCATGATGACAGCCATAAATGTCCAAAAAATAACTTCTTTTCCCCAGAAAGTTTTCTTTGCAAAAATATATCCTAATATTGCAGCGAAAAACATTTGCGTGAAAACAGGTATAATAGTGATTACCAAAGAGTTCCAAATCCATCGAATAAAAATACCATTAGAAAATATGTTAATAAAGTTTTGCAAAGATGGATTTGTAGGAAGCCAAAATAGCGGATCAATTTGTGCTTGTTTCACTTCTTTTAAAGAACTAAACACCATGATGACAAAGGGCATTAAAAAACAAATGCTTAAAATGGCCAACGCTGTATATGAGATTATTTTTTTCATTTATCATGTCCCCTTTCCAGCACTAGCCTAATAATAGTTAGGATTTTGTCCAATATATTTACGCTGCACTAATGAAATTGCCAAAATGATGAAGAATAATACATATGACAATACAGCAGCATAGCTTAAATTTAAGCTTGTAAATCCTTGTTGATATAAATAATAAACAATGGTTGTTGTTGCATAATTTGGCCCTCCACCCGTTAATAAATAGGCTGAGTCAAAAACTTGGAAGGATCCAATTGTTGTTGTAATGGCAACATAAAAGTGAATGGGCTTTAATAATGGAAATGTTACATTCCAAAATATTTTCCATGAGTTTGCCCCGTCCATACGTGCAGCTTCATAGAGCTGTTTATCTACCGATTGTAAGCCCGCAAAATAATAAATCATTGTCGTACCAGCCACTTTAAAAATACTTAAGCCGGCTAAAACTATTAGCGCTTGACTAGAACTAGACAAAAATAACTGTGGATTAATTCCTACAAATCCAATCAGGTAGTTGATGAAACCTTCACCTGTTCCACGAAATAACCATCCCCAAATACCCGCGACAATAACGAAAGATGTGACGACAGGTAAAAAGAATAACCCTTTGAAAAAATTCGCAAATCGAATACCAGAGTTAATAATGAGTGCTAAAATGAGACCTAATGCCATTGTTGGCACTATATAATAGAAAGAAAACTTGACAGTATTCCATAGTGCTTTCCAGGCTATATCATCTTGTATAAAGGCAATCCAATGTTTTAAACCTGCAAACTGAGGGTCACCGATAATTTTCCAATCCATAAATGTTAAATAAAAGCTTAGGGCAAAAGGATAAACTTGAAACACAATAAAGTGAATGAT
>DEQI01000321.1:0-2703 GCA_002360295.1 Planococcaceae bacterium UBA3370 | reverse complement strand
AAAATTCAAACTTTTTAATCTTCAAAAAAATATTCGCGCATAGAAAGCTGCGAGACGTTCATTATTTAAAATGGCCACAAGCTTTTAAGCGCGAATACTTCGACAATTGGTAACCTCAAAAATTGTATAATCTATTGTTTTATTAGCGCGTATAAATAGATTCCTCTACCATTTTCCCTATGCTATTGTTTCAGCAACTTTTCAATTGATGCTGCCGCTTTATTAGCTGCCTCTTCTGCTGATTGCTTCCCTTCCAGCATCGCTTGTAATTCCGCTTGAATTAATGGCATGATATTTCGGCCTTGCGGATGGATAATACCCGGTTTTGCATATTGAGTATAGTCTGCTAACTGTGCCATATAAGGCTGAGTAGAGAAAATATCTTTTGCTGCCTCTTGTGTTGGAATATATTGTGTAATCTCGTTAAACTTACGTTGATTTTCTGCATTCGTCATAAACTTTATGAACGCTGCTGCTGCATCTGGATTATTTGATAAACCAGATCCTACGAACATCCCTACTGTACCGTAAGTCGCTTGAACAGTCTCTTTTAATGGAGGTGCAATGACGAATTCAAATGGTTTTTCAGCTAATAGAGTTGAAATGGAAGAACCAGAACCATTTGTTGCCATTAATTTCCCACCGTAATAAAGAGATTCATGCTCTAAAGCGGTAATCGAATCTTGAGGAATCCATCCTTTTGTATACATTTCATTAATTAAATCAAATGTTTTAATACCAGCTTCGTTATTAATTAAAATTTCGTTATTTTCATTAATCACATTGCCGCCTGCTTGCCATAGGAACGGATATAATGTGTTATTTAATGAGCCACCGCCAGCATAACTAAATGCATAGTAGCCTGCATCAACTGCTTTTTGTGCCCATACTTTAAATTCATCCCAAGTCGTTGGTAATTTGCTTGGATCTTCACCAATCGCTTTAACAATATCTACGTTATAAATTAAAGACTCAGCTGTTTGTAAAATCGGTAGCCCGTATTGTTTACCTTTCCATTTTGTTGCCTCTAATGAAGAAGGAACAAATCCATTTAAATCCTCAGCTGATAAATAAGATGATAAATCTAACAACATACCTTCTTCTGCGTATTGAGGCATTTGGTCAGGAATAACGTAAAATACGTCTGGACCCTGTTTAGCTGATAAAGCTGTTAATATTTTTTGGTCTCGGTTCGCCCAAGGAATTTGCTCAAAATTCACTTTAACCCCAGTCTCAGCTTCGAAGTTTGCCATAATTTCTTTCCACATATCCCCTTCTCCACCTAGACCGTCCGTGTAAGGATGCGCCCAAACCGTAATTTCTCCTGATAAAGAAGGCTTTTCCTCCGTTGCTGTTCCTTCATTATTTGCCTCTGAATCAGTGTTTTGTTCCGTCTCATTATCAGACCCTTGTTCTGTTTTTGTGTCTGAATCACTACAAGCAGCTATCAGCATAGCAAAAAGCATGACTAACAAAAACCATCCCATTTTTTTCATAGTGAAACCCCTTTCAAATTTATTTTCCCTTTGCTCAAAACCTTTCAAAACCTAAATAGTGTTATTTCCCCTTTAAAAATATAACAACTATTTTTTTCAGATTACTCAAAATAAAGAGGGAACTCAAGTCTATTAATAGTCCTTAAATGTACGATTCGTTTTTCAGGAAAATTTTGTTTTATAATGGATTTAGAAGGGGGCGAAAAAAAGATGAATGTTTGGGAAGGAATTTATGGATTTACTACTAAATTAGTTCAGCTTATTTATTTAAACTTTTTATGGCTATTGTTTACGATGTTAGGGCTTGTGTTTTTCGGTTTATTTCCTGCTACAATCGCACTTTTTACTGTATTACGTAAAATAGCAACAACAGATCAGGTTTCCATCTTCCCTTTATTTTTGGCAACTTATAGAGCAGAATTCAAAAAAGTAATCGGCTATGCATTGCTTACATATACGATTATTTTTATTTTAGCTATTGATTTTTATGCGGTTTATAACATCGGCGGCGTTTTACAGCTTACCGTTTTCCCATTGCTCATCGTTCTCTATTTGGTTACGAGCACATTAGTGCTTTTCTTCCCTGTTTATGTACATTTCGACCTGACTTATTGGCAATATATGAAGCAAGCTTTTTTGATTGGCATTGTATCTCCGTTTACTGTTTTATTACTCCTATTGTATTTAATAGTACTATATGTTCTATTTAATGTATTACCAGGTGCCATTCCACTATTTGCGGCTAGCTTATTTGCCTATTTATGTATGAAACAAGCATTGAAAACATTTAATAAAATTGAAAAGAAAAAGTTAGGAGAGGTTGTGACATGACGTTCTTCTCTCATTTACATCCTGATTTAGTTCATCATTTTAAAAAAGTTAAACCAACCTTTCATACTATTCGTGAGCTTGTAAAGAATCGTCCGTTTACTCATTTTAGTAAGCAAAATATTGATATGAAAGATGTAAAGGTTTCAGAACAATTCATCGATTCAGACGGGCAACAACTACGCATGATCATATGTAGACCAAAAGAGGAAATTGATGAGGCTCCTTGCATCATTTGGTATCATGGCGGTGGGATGGTTTTAGGAACTGCTGATGATAGCGTAGCATACATGCTTGATTTTGTTCGACAGTTGAAGGCAGTTGTGGTTATCCCTTCTTACCGACTTGCTCCAGAAAATCCTTACCCTGCTGGATTAAT
>DEQI01000357.1:2716-12320 GCA_002360295.1 Planococcaceae bacterium UBA3370 | reverse complement strand
CACTCAACATGTGCAGTTTGAGGGAACATATCAACGGGTTGAATATATTCTACATCATAAAGCTTCGACAGTTCTTGCAAATCTTTTGCTAATGTCGAAGGGTTACAGGACGTATAAACGACACGTTTTGGTTTTATTTTTAGAACGGATTTAATAAAGCTTGTATCCAGTCCTGTGCGCGGAGGGTCAACTGTGATAACGTCAGGTGTGAAGCCCTCGCGACGCCATCGAGCTAACCAATCTTCTGCTTTGCCAGCATAATAGCGGGCATGCTTAAAGCCATGATTACGTGCGTTACGTTTCGCATCCTCAATACTTTCAGGTACGATATCCATACCTCGTACTTCTTTCGCATCTTTTGCTAACCATAAACCAATGGTACCCACTCCGCAGTATGCATCGACAACGGTTTCTTTACCAGTGAGTGCCGCAGCTTTTTTTATTTCATTATATAGAAGCACCGTTTGTTCCGGGTTTAGCTGGAAAAAGGCGCGTGAAGATAAGTCGAATGCTAACTCGCCAAGCTCTTCGTGAATCGTATCTTTACCATCTAAAAGAATGGTTTCATCACCAAAAATAAGTGAAGTTTTGTCACGGTTAATGTTTTGTGTAATCGATACAATGGATGGATCCAGTTTTTTAATCCGTTCAATTAGTTCTGCTTTATGAGGCAGTTCGTTACGTGTTGTCACTAAACAAACCTGTGTTTCGCCTGTGCGAATCCCAGTACGGACAACAATCGTACGTACTAAACCGTTAAGTGTTTTTCCGTCATAAATTGAAATGCCAAGCTTTTGCAAAATTTTACGTGTGCCGACAGTTATTTTCGAAGTGACAGGATGCTGTACTAAGCAATCATTGATGTTTAACAGCTTATTTGAGCCTTCCGTAAATAGACCGGCATATACACGTTTGCCTTCTTTGCGTACTTGAAACTGGCTTTTGTTCCGGTAATTCCAAGGGTTTTCCATTCCTATTGTCGAACGTATTTCTGTTGTTTCAGCAATATGCGGTACATACTTTTCAAGTGCTTGTACCACAATATCTCGTTTGTTTTTCAGTTGACCTTCATAAGACATATGCTGCAATTGACAGCCACCGCATTCATCGTATAGAGCACAAGGAGCTTCTTGGCGATAATCGCTTGCTTTTCGAATAGATAATATTTCAGCCTCTGCGAAATTACGTTGAAGCTTTGTTACTTTGACCGTTACTTCTTCACCAGGTAATGCTCCTTTAACGAATACAACATTACGTTTATAAAATCCAACACCTTCACCATTTATACCAAGGCGTTTTATTGTTAAAGGAAATTTTTGACCAAGTGTCATAACTGTTTGATTCATTTTTCCACGTCCTTCTAAGTTCATCACACCATTATAACGGACCGTAACGTGAAAATAAAGTAAGGTAAAAGGGGCGTCTGGAAAGTGATTAACTTTCTAGACGCCCCAATGTTTATTACTTATACAAATATTTTTGTTAAGGCAAAGTAACTCCCTCGTATTCAAGTACGAGATCATCCAATGTTGCAAAAGTATAACCAGCTGCTTTTGCGTCTTTAATAAATTTCGGCAATGCTTCGGCATTATCCTGTGCCACGGTATGCATTAAAATGACAGCACCCGGATGAAGCTGTTGCATCAGTGCATCATACGCGTATTTATAGCCTCGGCGTTCATCCTTTAGCCAATCTTTAAAGGCAACTGACCAAAAAATATGCCGATACCCGTTATCGTTTCCAACTTGTAATACTTTTTCGTTAAATATTCCTTCTGGAGGTCGGGCATAATAAGTACGCTTTACACCAGTCAGTTCATACAGTTTGTTATCAAACTTTTGCCATTCGTCAATCATTTGCTGTTCTGTTAAACGCGCCATATTTGGATGTCCGTAAGAATGGTTACCAATAATATGACCATCCTTCACCATTCTTTTCACTAAATCCGTAGCACTCGTTAGATAATGCCCTGTTAAAAAGAAAGTAGCCGGTACTTTTTCTGCGGCAAGTGTATCCAAAATGCTTTCAGTAAAGCCATTTTCATAGCCATTATCGAAGGATAAATAGGCGATTTTTTTATCACTTTTTCCTTTGTATATTGCGCCATATTGGTGAAGCAAAGAATCGAGCTGTGCGCCTGCTTCTGCGGGCTCGTTATTTGTAGACCGTTTAAAGCCCCAATGGTATTCTCCTGCTTTTGCAAATGTACCAGGGGATGTGACAAGTGAAATGAGCATAATGCTACATATTAGTAATACGCCATAAAGATGATGTTTCCACATAGCGCAACCTCCTTTTTAAAAGTAGATTGTGCAAAAGTCAATTACTTATACAAATCTTTAATGGCGTTTTCAAGAGAAGAAAATTTAAACGTAAAGCCGGACATAAGTAATTTTTCTGGCATGACATATTGACCTTCTAATACAAGCACACTTTTTTCGCCGAGTGCGAGCTGTAAGGCGAAGCTCGGTACAGGCAGCCAATGGGGTCTATGAAGTACTCGAGCCACTATTTTGCCGAAATTAGTCATTCTTTTTGGATTTGGCGAAGTGACATTGATTGGACCACTTAGTTCAGGTGTTTCGATTGCGTGTAATATGGCACGAGCAACGTCTTCAATATGAATCCATGATAACCATTGCTCACCTGAACCGATTGTTCCGCCCACAAAAAATTGATAAGGAAGCACAATAAGCGGGAGTGCCCCTTCGTTTTTTCCTAATATGACACCAAATCGCATGACACAAGTGCGAATGCCAAGTTGCTCTGCTTGTAATGCTTTTTGTTCCCAATCATCAACCGTTTCACCTAAAAAACTAGAGGCTTTTTCAGGTGAATTTTCTGTATAAACTTCAGTTGTTGAAGTGGGATAAATGCCGACAGCGCTAGCGTTAATAAAAACATTCGGACGCTCAATTAACTGATCAAAAATACGAAGCACTTCATTTGTAGTATCCATTCGACTTGTATATATCGCATCTTTTTGATGAGCAGTCCAGCGACCATCATTAAGAGATACACCGGCTAAATTAACAAACGCATCAAGATCTTCTAAGTGATTTTCTATTTTAGAGCCATTCATCCAGCTTAAATATTGTACACCATCGACATATTTTTCTTCGCTTCTCGTTAATATATAAATTTCATGGCCTTGTTCACGTAATAGCTTCGTAAGCTCTTGCCCAACAAAGCCTGTTCCGCCAGCTATCGCAATTTTCATGACAAAATTCCCCTCCAATACCTATTCTTTACCACATTATATCGCATCGTGAAACGTTGTGAAAAAAACTGTATACTATTTGTAAAGGGGGACACAATCATGTTCGTTATTACAAAAATCGGGCGTCAAAAAAATAACCCTGAACGGTATAATATATACTTAAATGAACAATATGCATTTGCTGTCGATGAAAGTACGCTTATTAAATTTGGACTAACAAAAGGCAAAATGCTTGAACAGTTTGAGATAGATGACATTACGTATGAAGATGAGATTGCGAAAGCGTTTAATAAAGCATTACATTTTTTAAGCTTTCAAATGCGTAGTGAGTATGAAGTGAAAAAGAAACTGCTGGATTTGAAATTTGGAGAAGCAGTCGTTCTAGAGGCATTACGTAAATTAGAAAAGCTAGGTTTTTTAAATGATGAAACATATTCTAAAGCGCTGCTAGAAACAAAAAAGAAAACAGCCAAAAAAGGTCCACGCGCTATACAGCAAGATTTATCGAAAAAAGGGATCGATAAAAACTTACAGGAACAGGTACTAAATTTATATACGAATGAAGAACAAATGGAAATTGCTATGCAGCTTGCGGAAAAAGAAGTACGAGCTGGCGCCAAAAAAACGCCTGCCCAAATCAAACAAAAAGTGCAAGATTTACTTTTACGTAAAGGCTATTCCTATTCTATTGTAAGCGAAGTACTTGACCAATTGAAGCTTGAGCGAGAAGATGAGGATTGGCAAAACTTAATAGAAGCACAAGGTGAAAAAATATGGCGTAAATATTCAGTGAAGTTTTCAGGTAATGAACTGCGTATGAAAACAAAACAAGCGCTTTACCAAAAAGGGTTTCCAATAGACGTAATTAACCGTTTTATTGAAGAGAAGGAGAATGACCTATGACAGAAAAAAACTATGCAGCAATGACTGAACAAGAACTACGTAATGAGATCGCGATGTTAAAAGAAAAAGCGAGAAAAGCCGAGCAGTTAGGCATAGTGAATGAGTATGCAGTTTACGAAAGAAAAGCTTTAATGGCCTCAGCATATTTAGTAGATTTGGATACAATTATTCCGGGTGAAATGTATCGTATTGACGGTGCACCAGGGGAATTTTTTAAAGTAGATCGTTTAAAAGGCCGTTTTGCATGGGGCCATCGTTTAGGAAGTGAACGCTACGAAGAGGCGCTACCTGTCTCCATTTTAGCACCGATGAAAGTAGGTAAATAAGTTGGAACATATGATTGAGAAATTAACAAAAGATTTATTAGAAAAAAATCCAAACATGCCAGTAGGGCGTGCCCGAGTTTGGGTAGAGCTTTTATGGAGTGATATTGAGGCAAGCTCTGCAAAAGCTGGCTATGATTTTAGAGGACCCCAGCATACAGAAAAAATGGTGAGTCAGCTAATTGCTAGTTATGGTGATAAGCTTCATGAATTTGCAGGTCGAAATCCGAAATATGTGCATCTTTTAGATAATAGTGAAGATATCATGCAATAATATTGAATGGGACGCTCCTTATTACTATGAAAAAAAGGCTATCCAGAAAATGACTGGATAGCCTTTTGAGTGCTTAATCACTTGTCCCGATTTGTAGTTTTCTTTGCAATTTATCTTCTGTAAAAATCCAACCTGTATAGGAATTGACTATTTCTAAGTCATCATTAATATGCGCTACTGCAACGAACGGATATCGATTATTACTGCGGTAACGTAAATCAATTAATCTGACTTCCGTTAAGCCATTGTCTAGCTCTGAAATTTCCCAACGATAAATAGGTGAAAATAACACAAACGATTGTAAGTTACTATCAGTTAATGCTTTGTTTACGTATGGTGTTTTAGGAAGAGGTTTAATTTCAAATTTATCATAAATATTGATGGTTCTACGATAGGCGCGACCAACATAATAATGTGTTTTTGAAGCTGCAGCTACACGCCAATAAAAAAAACGCATAGTAGGAGCAATGATGACATATTCCGCATCCCTTAATGTCCCTTGTACCGCTTTTTTAACCGCTTTTTGCAAGGCGAAGCGTACAATATAATAGATAACAATGATTACGTACATGATAGTAAATGTTAAAACAGGATTCGAGCCAAATACCCAAAATAAAATACCGATACAATGTAAGCCAAATATAAAAGGATCAAATGTATTAATAACACCAAGTGCTATCCATTTTTTTGAAAATGGACGTAATGCTTGTGTACCATATGCATTAAAAATATCGACTAATACATGGAGGAAAACAGCAAGCTGTGTCCAAAGCCACATGTGAAATGTGTTGGCTCCTTGGAATATTAACGATAAAATAGCCGTTAGTAGAATCGGCCATATTAAAGTGGCAGGTATTGAATGCGTAATGCCACGATGGTGACGAATGTAGACTGCATTATTTCGAAGCTTTAAAACAGTATCAATATCAGGTGCTTGTGAGCCGATAATAGTGCCTACAATTACTGCAGTAAATGTAATCGGATGGTTTGCGACAACGGGATCAGCCATTGCTAATCCACCGAGTGCAACGCCCATTACAAGATGTGTGCCAGAATCCAAAAGATCATCTCCTTGTGTAATTAAGCGAAATATTCGATAGCATTTAACGTGTAATTTTGTAAAATTAATTACTTATAGTATACCCTTTTTGTTTGTAAAAAAATCTAAAAATTCTATGGAGGAAATTGTGAATTACGAATTAAAGAAACAATTTAGACAAACATTAATTGATTGGTTTAATAAAGAAAAAAGAGATTTACCATGGCGCCATACTAGCGATCCATACAAAATTTGGGTATCGGAAGTGATGCTGCAGCAAACTCGTGTAGATACAGTTATTCCCTATTACAACCGTTTTATAGAACGTTTTCCGACAGCTGAATCATTAGCATATGCAGATGAGGAAGAGCTGTTAAAAATGTGGGAAGGACTAGGCTATTATTCACGCGCTCGAAACTTGCAGGCTGGTGTCAGAGAAGTAGTTGAAACGTATAATAGTGTCGTTCCAAATAATAGAACAGATATATCCAAGTTAAAAGGTGTTGGTCCTTATACAGCTGGAGCTATACTTAGTATTGCTTATAATCAACCAGAGCATGCAGTTGATGGGAACGTAATGCGCGTATTAAGTCGCGTGTTACATATTGACGATGATATCGCTTTGCCAAAAACAAAAAAAGTATTTGAAGAGGCTGTTTCAGAGTTAATTGATTCGCAAAATCCATCGGCATTTAATCAAGGGTTGATGGAGCTTGGTGCGCTAATATGTACACCAACTTCTCCTAAATGTTTGTTATGTCCTGTCCGTGATACTTGTGCAGCATTTGAAGAAGGAGATCAGCAACAACTACCAATAAAATCGAAAAAAGTAAAAATGAAAAATATATACTATCAAGTGTATGTTGTGCAGGATGAAAAAGGGCATTATTTGCTAGAAAAGCGTCCTGCTGAAGGGTTATTGGCAGGTATGTGGCAATTTCCTATGATAGAAAGTGAAAAAGAAAGTCTAGAGGAAAAATATGGGGTAGAAATTAAATGCAGTAGGCCGTTGCAAAAGTTTAAGCATGTATTTTCACATTTAACATGGCATATCGATAGTTATGAAGCAAAAGCCATAAATAGTAAAACAGTCTATGACAATGTTCAGTTTTTTTCTAAAGATCAAGTGGATAGTTTGCCTATGCCTGTTCCGATGTTAAAAATTTGGAACGCCATTAAATAATTTTTTTTCGCGTATAAATCATTTTTCACTGTACACAATAATGAACGTGGAGGTGATTCATAATGAAGCGAAACCAAACAAATGCTAACAACTCAAACACGAAAAGCCAACGTGAGGAATTCGGTACGGAAACTGATTTCCAAGAGGTGCAAAAGCAAAACCAGCAAGCTGAAATGAAAAAACAGCAAGCATCTGGTCAATTTGCTAAGAAAAACCAGAACAATAGCAATTTCTAATGTTCTGTGTATTTCTGATGAAATGAATTACCCAACAAATAATCGGTGTAGACATGATGTCTATGCCGATTTTTAATAAGTAAGAAGTGGGAATTGCACAAGATGGTAAAAGAGAGAAACAATTACCAATTATATACAATACCCATTTTTTTCTTCTTGAAAAGAAAATTGTGGTTTTCTAACTACACGTTTTCCTGTAGCATTGCTATAATAAAATAAAAATGCGTTTAAACGAGTGTAGAGACGAAAAGGTGGGCTTCAAAATGGCATTACCAGTAGAAGGAGAAACGATACAAATACATAGCTATAAGCACAATGGTCGTATCCACCGTGTCTGGCAAGAAACGATGGTTTTAAAAGGGACGAAAAACATTGTTATTGGGGCAAATGAAAAAACACTTGTCACAGAGTCGGATGGTCGTACTTGGTTAACAAGAGAGCCTTCTATCTGTTACTTCCATGCTGAGCATTGGTTTAATATTATTTGTATGCTACGCGAAGACGGTGTTTATTATTATTGCAATATGAGTTCCCCTTTTGTATATGATAATAATTCCCTCAAGTATATAGACTATGATTTAGACGTGAAAGTTTTTCCAGATATGTCGTACACACTGCTTGATGAAGATGAATATGAGCAGCACAGACAAGAAATGGCGTATCCGGAAGTAATTGATAAAATTTTGAAACGCAATGTGGCAAAATTAATTAGTTGGATTCAGCAACGGAGAGGACCGTTTGCTCCAGATTTTATTGAAGTTTGGACAAACCGTTATGAGTTAAACCGCGAAATTCAATCCAGTCAAGTTATTCAACCAAACCAAGATATTCAATTAAATGAAGAGTAATAAGTAAGGCCTGCTAGAGCATTCTGGCAGGTTTTTCATTTGCTTTAAGGTATAATTATTAGTTGAGTATTTAGGTGCTCGAAAATTTAGGAGGGCTTTTCTTTGGATAGTATAAAAAGATATATGCGTTTTGTAAAACCATATCGTTGGGAACTGTTTTTAACGATATTTATTGGTATTTTAAAATTTGCTATACCATTATTTATTCCGCTTCTTATTCAAATTGTCATTGATGATATTATCGGCTCAGAAATATTGACGGATGCTGAAAAAACGAAGCAGCTGTTTTATTGGCTTGGGGGGACGATCATTATATTCTTTATCGTTCGACCGCCAATCGAATATTATCGTCAATATTTTGCGCAGCATTTAAGCAATAAAATTTTGTTCGATATACGTAAAGAACTATACGGTCATTTACAACGACTAAGTTTAAAATATTACGCCAATACTCGAGTGGGTGAAGTAATATCTCGTGTGATTAATGATGTAGAACAAACGAAAAACTTTGTGATGACGGGTCTTATGAATTTATGGCTAGACCTTGTTACGATTATTATTGCCATTGTAATTATGCTGTCGATGGATGTGAAATTGACCATTGTATCTTTAATTGCATTTCCGTTCTATGCGCTAAGTGTGAAGTATTTCTTCGGTAGGTTACGTGATTTAACACGTAAACGTTCACAGGCTTTAGCAGGTGTACAAAGTTATTTACATGAGCGAGTGACTGGAATGAGTATTATCAAAAGTTTCACACTGGAACGTCATGAACAGGAAATTTTTGATGAAACAAATGGAGAGTTTTTGAATAAAGCACTTGATCAAACGAAATGGAATGCCAAATCATTTGCTGTAGTCAATACGATAACAGATGTAGCGCCACTTTTAGTAATTGGTTATGCAGGTTATCAAGTCATAAATGGTGCTTTATCAGTCGGTGTTATGGTTGCGTTTATTGCTTATATTGAAAGATTATATGGTCCATTACGTCGACTAGTTAGCTCATCGACAACATTGACACAATCAATCGCCTCGATGGACCGCATGTTTGAACTAATGGATGAGAAATATGATGTGGAAAATAAAGTAGATGCATGCGAACTAAAAAATGTTCATGGTAAAGTGAGTTTTGAAGATGTATCATTCCGTTACGAAGTAGATGGTAGTTCTATACTTAAATCAATTGATTTTACGATTAATCCAGGTGAAACAGCAGCATTTGTCGGAATGAGTGGTGGCGGTAAATCTACAATCGTTAGTTTAATCCCACGTTTTTATGATGCTGTTGAAGGATCGGTGAAAATTGATCATGTCGATGTTCGTGATGTCTCGATTCAGTCATTACGTTCACAAATTGGTATCGTATTGCAGGATAATATTTTGTTCAGTGATTCAGTGAAACAAAATATTTTAATGGGTAAACCAGATGCGACAGATGAGGAAGTAATTGCTGCAGCTAAAGCAGCCAATGCGCATGATTTTATTATGAACTTACCAGAAGGCTACGATACAAAAGTGGGAGAGCGCGGCGTCAAATTATCAGGAGGACAAAAGCAGCGTGTGGCAATAGCGCG
>DEQI01000357.1:0-2554 GCA_002360295.1 Planococcaceae bacterium UBA3370 | reverse complement strand
GATAAAATTTTCGTTATTGATCATGGACAACTTGTGGAACAAGGCAATCATGATTCATTAATGGAGAAGCAAGGTGTTTATTATAACTTATTCCAAGTTCAAAAATTAGATTAAATGGGGAGGGGTCATCCGGAAAGTCAAACTTTCTAGATGGCCCCTTCACTCGTGTTAATAAAGAAATTGTATCTTCTAATGCTTGTTGAGGGGGTCAGCAGGACGTCCTAAATGCTTTGGTTCTCACCAAAAATTCGGGCTGATATATAGAACCGAATGCTACACTCCGAGTGGATGCAAATCCTGGGAATGTCTTTAGTCTCCTTGAGCCAACACGATGTTAGTCACAAATATGTTGCCGCTGTCGCTCAAATAAATCGTCAGACAAAGTGATAATCATAGCCTTCGCTCTTTTATCGTGCCTCACTTCTCCTAGCGCTGTACTTTCGTCGTAAATAAATTTCCTCCGAGTCCTTCAGGCCATACTTACCCGCTGGAAGAATTGCTCTTTAGAGAAAAGGAGCAGACTTCAATTACACTCGCCGCACTCCGTTTAATACACTAACGATTACTGGTAAATTTATCTATATAATACATATCGCTAAATTTCATCGATAAATTATTCTGAAGAGAAAGTAATATATGGGGATTTTAAAAATGGATCTTTATTAAAATTTGAAAATGCAATTATTAATAAAGCGTTTGTTGATTGTAGTGGAGCCAGCGTGACTCCTTGGGGATTAGCGTCATTTAGGAACGAAGGCTAATATCGTCACATCGTGTGACAACGCCTTCGTGACCAACGTCCGGTTGGCCAGAGACCCCGCAGTAGAAGTTTGAAGGCTAAGAACGCCACATCGTGTGGCAACGCCTTCCTGACCAACATCCTGTTGGCCTCTGGCGCAACGGAAATCAAACCTAAGTTACAGTGAAGATTTCTGTTTTTTTATATGAAATTTTATTCAAGTAATCGTTTACCAGTGCATATGATTAGTTACATACGACTTCTAGAATTTATGAGTGATTAATAGAATTTAGTATAAATCAACAATAAAACACTTCTATTTTTTGGTAAAAAAGGAGGGGCTAATTGGTTCGTAAACATATTCTCGAAGTGAAAGATTTGGAAACGAGCTTCTTTACTGATGATGGAAAAATGGTGGCTGTTGATCATGTTAGCTTTGATGTGAGAGAAGGAGAAATTTTAGCTATTGTAGGCGAATCCGGTTGTGGGAAAAGTGTAACTTCTCTGTCCATTATGGGACTAGTTCCAACTCCTCCAGGAAAAATTACAGCTGGTGAGATTTTATTAGAGAATAAAAATATTGCCTGTCTTCCAGAAAAACAAATGCGAAAAATTAGAGGGAAAAAAGTAGCGATGATTTTTCAAGAGCCGATGACATCATTAAACCCATTGTTTACGATTGGTAATCAGTTAATGGAGGCCGTTCTAATTCATCATAAAAAATGGACAAAAAAGCAGGCAAAAGAAAAAGCGCTAGAAATGATGAAGCTAGTAGGATTACCCAATGCAGAACAGTTAATGAAAAACTATCCGCATCAGCTTTCGGGTGGAATGCGACAACGCGTCATGATTGCAATGGCATTAGTATGTGATCCCAAAGTATTAATTGCAGATGAGCCAACAACCGCTCTGGATGTCACGATTCAAGCGCAAATATTAAAGCTTATGAAGGATCTAAACGAAAGATTGAATACCGCTATATTATTAATAACACATGACTTAGGTGTTGTTGCGGAAATGTGTGAACGGGTCATTGTCATGTATGCAGGGCAAATAGTTGAACAAGCACCAGTAAGGGAAATCTTTGAAAATCCACAGCATCCTTATACAAAGGGACTCATCAAATCAATACCGGACATGCGTTATAAAAAGGATAATTTATATTCAATTCCAGGTAATGTGCCAAAGCCCGGCTCTATTGAAAATGGGTGCCGTTTTGCACCGCGCTGTGAATTTGCATTGGATCGATGTAGCGTTTCAAATCCAGCACTATATTCGGTATCAAGTATACATGAAGCGCGTTGTTTCTTATTAGAGACAGGAGGAGTAAAGCTTGGAGAAAGTATTACTGAAGGTAGAAAATCTTAAAAAATATTTTCCGATTCGAACTGGAATGTTTGCCCGTAAAACAGGAGATGTCAAAGCAGTTGATAATATTTCCTTTGAAGTATATGAAGGAGAAACGTTAGGTATTGTTGGAGAGTCAGGGTGTGGAAAATCGACAACGGGACGGGTCATTATGCGCTTATTTGAACCGACTGAAGGAAAGATTACATTTGACGGAGTAGAGTTAACAGCATTGTCAAATGAAGAAATGCGTCAAGCGAGAAGAGATATCCAAATGGTATTTCAAGATCCATATGCATCATTGAATCCTCGCCATACAATAGGGGAAATTTTAGAAGAGCCGTTAATCGTTCATGGGATTGGGACAAAAGAGGAACGGAAGAGGAAAGTGCGAGAGTATTTAGAAATTGTTGGACTTAGTGCTTATCATGCAAAACGTTATCCTCACCAATTTAGTGGCGGACAGCG
>DEQI01000219.1:9568-11655 GCA_002360295.1 Planococcaceae bacterium UBA3370 | reverse complement strand
GGGTGCAGAGTAGGTGGCTCAGAAGCGAATGTTAAGTTAAGTTCTTTCGTTTCACTAGCTGAACCTTTATCAGTATCGCCTGATGAACTCTTATCGCCAGTACCACATGCTGCTAGCGCTAGTGAAAGCACTAATACAATAGATAGCAATAGAAATTTGTTGAATTTCATTGTAAAACCTCCTGAAAAATTTTTGCATTATATACGAGTGGTAATATAATGTTCTATTAATATATCAGAAAATTGATAATAAATAAATATAAAAATACTGAATATAGTATATTTTTTAAATTTAAAAGACCAATAAATGGAACTAATTTCATATAAATGTATAATTCACACAGTAAATGGCTAATATAAAATTGTTATTTTTATCTTTATTTCTATATTTTTACATAATGATTGGCGACGAGCCGAAAAAGGAGAGCGTTGATTTCTTGGGTATTGGATATTTTGGTGATATTATATAATGGACACAATTTATAGATAATGTTATGACTTATTTGTATAATGTACCTTCTAAAGATGTAAAAAGGATAGAACTCAGTTAAAATAGTTGTAAGTGGAAAAAGGAACCTTTAAATAAGAAAGAACGTATGTAAAAATAAAGAAAATAACAAAGCAGGATGAGAGAATAATTATGAAAAGAGTACGAATTATTTATAACCCTACTTCAGGTAGAGAATTATTTAAAAAACATTTACCTACTGTATTAGAGAAATTAGAAGTGGCAGGATACGAAACGTCTTGCCATGCAACAACAGGTGCAGGAGATGCAACACTCGCTGCAAAAGAAGCTGTAAAACGTGAATTTGATATTGTGATTGCAGTTGGGGGTGACGGTACACTAAATGAAGTTGTAGCAGGTATTAGCCCATTCGAAAAACGTCCAAAACTTGGTCTTATTCCAATGGGGACGACGAATGATTTTGCACGAGCGGTACATATTCCGCGAAAAATTGAAGAAGCAGTTGATATCATTATTAAAGGTGATTCTATTCCAGTTGATGTGGGCTTATTAAATAATGAACGTTATTTCATTAATATTGCAGCAGGCGGTCGTATAACAGAGCTTACTTATGAAGTACCAAGTAAAATGAAAACAATGCTTGGCCAGTTAGCGTACTATTTAAAAGGCATTGAAATGATTCCTTCTATTAAAGCGACACATATGAAAATCGATATTGATGGTGAAATATTTGAAGGCAAAGCAATGATGTTCTTATGTGGACTTACAAACTCTGTCGGTGGCTTTGAAAAGATTGCACCAGATGCATCAATTAATGATGGTTTATTTACAGTGATGATATTAAAAGAATGCTCTATAGCAGATTTCATTAAAACAGCATCGCTAGCTCTACGCGGTGAGCATTTAAATGACTCCAATCTGATTTATCGTAAAGCAAGTACAGTAAAAGTGACTTCTGAGGAAGATGTACATCTTAATTTGGATGGTGAGTATGGTGGAGATGCACCCGCTGTTTTCCAAAATTTAAAACAACATATTGAAGTATTTGTTCCAATCGATGAAATTCGTGAGGAAGATAGAGTGTAAGGCTTCACGGCTTGAAAGTTTAATGGAACTTTCAAGTCGTTTTTTAATGGCGCGTCCGCTGGGAGTGTAGTGTGCGGTGTCTATTTAGTAACACAACCACGACTTTTGGTGATGAACCTCAATGGACATAGTAATAGAAAGGGGATGATACATTGTATAAAAAACAAGAAAAATGGCTTATTATTTTAAGTTTCACAGTAGCGGCAATTATGCTCCTATCATTCGTTGGCCGGTTAGTTAAATAGTTAATTAGGGGGAGACACAGTTGATCAATGAATCTGCTGTTTTTTGGAGTCGAGTATTAACAGAGCTTACATTATCGTTCCATATTATTTACGCAACAATTGGCGTAGGAGTACCACTAATGATTATGATTGCTCAGTGGGTAGGCTATAAAAATAATGATGAGCATTA
This sequence comes from Planococcaceae bacterium UBA3370, assembly GCA_002360295.1. GTDB lineage: Bacteria > Bacillota > Bacilli > Bacillales_A > Planococcaceae > Metasolibacillus. Next base: position 9,687 of record DEQI01000219.1, on the reverse strand, counting down.
TATTTTGCTCGCAAGACGTATTGCGCGTGGATTTGTTATTACAGTAGCGGTCGGTGTAGTGACTGGGACAGCGATTGGTTTGCAGTTATCGCTATTATGGCCCAACTTTATGCAGCTAG
>DEQI01000219.1:4804-9361 GCA_002360295.1 Planococcaceae bacterium UBA3370 | reverse complement strand
TGGTGAATATTCAGCCTATCCTTGCTATGTTTAATCCAGCAATGCCTACAAAAGTGGCACACGTGCTAGTGACAGCCTACATGACAGCCGCTTTCATACTCGCATCCATCGCAGCCTTCCGTTTACTAAAAGGATCCAATCATCTATATCACAAGAAATCACTTTATTTAATGATGAAGCTAGGACTTGTGTTTTCCGTAGCAACTGCTATTGTGGGTGATTTTTCAGGGAAGTATTTAGCGGAGTATCAGCCAGAAAAATTAGCAGCGGCTGAATGGCATTTTACAACCGAAAAAGGTGCGGACCTTATTTTATTGGGGATTCTAGATGATGGAGAAGTGAAATACTCTATTACTATTCCTTGGGGGCTGAGTATTTTAGCGCATAATAATCCAAATGCAGAAGTGATTGGTCTGGATCAGTTCCCAGAAGACGAAAGACCACCACTCTATATTCATTATTTGTTTAATATAATGGTGTTGATCGGCATGTTTTTAGCACTAGTTGCTCTTGCTTTTGTTGTAGGGAAGTGGCGACGCTGGGCTTTTACTGAGGCAAAATGGTTTAGACGGGTTATTGTATTGGGAGGTCCGTTAGCTATACTTGCCATTGAAGCAGGCTGGTGGATGGCTGAAGTAGGCAGGCAGCCTTGGATTTTGCGTGGAATTATGCGAACAGCAGAAGGAGCTACTACAAGTGATAGCGTGGATATAATGCTTCTCCTCTTTTCAATTGTCTATTTAGTTTTAGGTATTGGGAGCGTCGTTGTATTAAGACGGATGTTCCGAAATAATCCGATTGAGCAAGAAATCGCAGATCGTAAGGCAGAAAGGGGCGGTGATTTACTATGAATTTAGAGCTTCTAGGTATTACGGTGTTATGGATTTTCTTGTATGGATACGTCATCATCGCCTCTATCGATTTTGGCGCAGGATTTTTCAACGCCTATAGTTTAATGACAAATCAATCAAATGTTTTAGCGAGTATTATCAAGCGTTATTTGTCCCCTGTATGGGAAGTGACAAACGTCTTTTTAGTATTTTTCTTCGTTGGCATAGTTGGCTTTTTCCCTCAAACGGCTTTTTATTACGGAACTATATTACTAATACCTGTTAGTATTTCGATTATATTATTAGCTATCCGAGGCTCTTATTATGCTTTTGAATCATATGGATCAAGTGGACATAAAGGGTACGCATTTGCTTACGGTTTATCAGGCTTGCTTATACCTGCTTCTCTTTCTGTTGTTTTTACGATATCAGAAGGGGGCTTTGTAGAATTAATCAATGGACAGCCGAAGTTAGATACTTGGGCACTTATTACGAGTCCTTTTTCTTGGAGTATTGTGGTGCTTAGCATTGTCGCAGTACTTTATATATCAGCTGTATTTTTAACATGGTATGCTCGCAAGGCGGGTGATGAGAAAGCCTCAAAATTAATGAGAAAATACGCATTAATATGGGCAGCACCACTAGCTATAACAGCACTGGGTATCATATATGAACTAAAAGGTCATAATCCGGAACGATTTAATAATATGATTACTTTCTCATGGATGTTTGCCATATCAGCTGTACTATTTTTAATCACGGTTTGGTTATTATGGAGAAAAAGAATGTATGGATGGGCAGTGATCTTATTATTTGGCCAGTTTGCCTTTGCCTTTTTCGCCTATGGTTTTTCTCATTACCCTTATTTGCTATATCCCTATTTAACGATTTACGATAGCTTTACGAATGAAGCAATGGCTATTAGTCTTGTAATTGTCTTTATTTTAGGTCTATGCCTATTACTGCCTTCACTTTACTTATTATTTAAGCTGTTTTTATTGAATAAAGAGTATGTAACAGGTAAACGTAATGATCATGCTTAAGGAGGATGCAAAATGAGTAACTTTCTAATTTTTGTTGCCCCATTTATTATTGTTGTGCTGTCGATTGTCATTGCGTTTCTTGTTGCTCCAAGAGATAAAATAGTGAAGAAAGAATAACAACGAACGCGGGACTTATGGAAAGTCTTGTACATTGCCGTCAAGGCTAAACAGGGCACTTGCGCAATTCTTATGTAGTCATGTTACAATAGAGAAATTGAAAAGATGGAGGACGGAATATGACTGCACCAATTAAAAAAAATGATAGACGAACAGTTTATATAGAAGATTTAACACATGACGGGAACGGTGTCGCTAAAATTGATGGCTATCCATTATTTATTGCCGGCGCTTTACCAGGCGAAACAGTCGAAATGCACGTGTTAAAAACATTGAAAAATTACGGTTTTGCGAAAGTAGTAAACATCATCGAGCCATCACTAGACAGAGTGGATGCTCCTTGCCAATATTTCGCCCAATGTGGAGGCTGCCAATTACAGCACCTATCCTATGAAGGACAGCTTAAATGGAAGCGCAGCATGGTTGAAAATGTAATGAAGCGTATCGGCAAAATCGATGCTCCTGTTCATCCAGTGAAAGGGATGGACAATCCGTGGCAATACCGCAATAAAGCCCAAATTCCGTTTGCCCAAGGTGAGACTGGAGCTATTGCAGGCTTCTATAAATCTAAATCACATACAATCGTGGATATGGAGCGCTGCCTCATTCAAGCAGGGGAGGCAGATGCCATTTTAGCTGGATTAAAAGGGGAGCTAGCTGCGATTGGTGTTCGTCCTTATAATGAAGAAACACATCAAGGGATGCTGCGACATGTCGTGGTTCGAAAAGGGCGCGCGACAAATGAAGTAATGGTTGTACTTGTAACGAAATCACATAAATTCCCACAAGCAGAGGCAGCTGTTGCTAAAATACGTGAACTTGTCCCAAATGTGACGTCCATTGTCCAAAATGTTAACAGTGAAAAAACAAATGTCATCTTTGGCAATGAAACAGTTACACTTTGGGGGAAAGACACGATTGAAGATACAATTGGCAATGTTCGCTTTGAAATTTCAGCTCGCTCCTTTTATCAAGTAAACCCTGAGCAAACAGAAGTGCTATACAAGCAAGCACTAGATTATGCACAGCTAACAGGCAATGAACGTGTGATCGATGCATACTGCGGAATCGGTTCTATCTCACTGTTTTTAGCACAAAAAGCAGGCTATGTAATGGGTGTTGAAATTGTCCCACAAGCAATTGAGGATGCAAAACGCAATGCCGAAATTAATGGCTTTACAAATACGTATTTCGAAGCTGGCGCTGCTGAAGAAGTCATTCCTCGCTGGTATAAAGAAGGCAAGGAAGCAGACGTTCTCGTAGTTGATCCACCACGTAAAGGCTGTGATGAAGCATTATTAAATACGATTATCGAGCAAAAGCCAAAGCGAGTTGTGTATGTATCATGTAACCCAGCAACACTAGCTCGGGACTTGCGCATTTTAGAAGACGGCGGCTATAAAACGCAAGAAGTACAGCCAGTTGATATGTTCCCACATACGACACACTGTGAAGCCGTTGCTTGGTTGGAGTTAGTATAATGAAAAAAGAACGAATTTCTGATGGTGAAATTCGTTCTTTTTGTGTGCGCCTAGCATGGAAGTAATCTATAGGGTGTTTATAATTTAAGTATTTTTGACGATCGGACATGGAGAATTATTATTCTTCCAATTCCGGGCGATAATCTAGTGATGTGGTATGAAAGTTCCTTTAATCCTTTATTGTTTTATTTTCAGATTACTACTTCCACTGACAATAAATCCTACATTACCAACCGATCCACCTGCTACCATTGTTCCATTGTAATCCTTTGAAGATATGGTTAATGAATTATTTTTTGTTGTATAGACTCCATTCCATCCATCATTAAGCGTAACTTTTTCATTAAATGGAACGGTAATTGTCCAACTGCTTCCATTTTTTGAGCTATTATTTTTTAACGTCAAATTATAATGATAAAACTTCGATCCACCTGACTCCCAACTATTGATAAGTTCTACTGTATACTGAATTTGCTTATCTGTTAATGACACTTTTGTGCCACTGTTTTGATTTGTTGGTGCCGATGTAGAACCCTGATTGCCATTTGTCGGTTTCGTTGCTTCTCCTGCCTGACTATTTTTATCGTTATTTCCATCTGTTTTTGAGGGTGTATTAGATGGTAGAAACGTAGAATTTCCTGTTAACATACTATATAGCCATTTTCCAGATTCACTTAAATCGCTTTTAGTAAATCCGGATGTTTTATTTGAACTGCTTTTAAAAATTGAAGATGCTTCATTTTTATTTGACAAATTCCATGCTACATAACTTACTCCGTATTGATTCATGGTCTTCACCCATTGATTTGCCTGCTTTTTATCAATGGCACCATTTCCGCTGGCGTCACTAATACCATATTCTGATACAAATACGGGCAGCCCTGCTTGAATTGCAGATACCATAGTATTTCGTAAAGATTCTTTATGGGTTGCTGCATAAAAATGAAGTGCGTACATAATATTTTTAGACGTTGTAATTGGATTTTTTGCAGCTTGATCTACTTTTTGAGACCAATTTGGTGTGCCCACTATAATTATAGCGTCCGAATCATTCGAACGGATAACAGGAATAATCTCTTCCGCATA
>DEQI01000219.1:2194-4744 GCA_002360295.1 Planococcaceae bacterium UBA3370 | reverse complement strand
TAAATTACATTATTATGATTTGCAAACTCTTTCGACATTTGTGCAAAAAACTTTTTTGCTTCTTTCTTATATGTATTCGGGTTATGATCGGATAAAATATGCCAATCGATGATAACATACATGTCCTGATTGGTTGCGTATTTTACCCCTTTGCGAATTAAATTTTTTAATGCTTCTTTATTTCCTCCAGTATTATATCCACCATATTCTGCTGTATACATTGCAAGACGTATGACATTAACATTCCATTCTTTGCGAAGCTGACGAAAACTATCTTCATTCACGTACTTTGGAAACCATGCTAATCCATGTGTACTAATGCCTTTTAATTGGACTGCGTTTCCTTTACTATCTACAAGTTGCGTTCCCTCGACATGAAGCGCTCCAGACGTAGATGGAAACGCCATTCCTTTTACTTGTTGCTTCTTACTAGTCGTATTCTTTGTATTCGAACTACTATTCTTTACAAGCAATATATTATTTTTTTGTGGGGTCGCAGTCTGATTTTCTATGTTAACTGAATGATTGCTTTCGTTGTCATTGGTCTTAGCAATCATCGCTTGCGCACCCTTAGATGTTCTTGTCTCCTCTGGTATACCCAATTCATTTTCAAAACTCTCTGATTGGGAATTTTGAACAGTAGACTCATTTGATGATGGTACAGCTGATTTTCCACAGGCTACTAAACACAGAGCTGTAACCAGAATGAGCACAAAAAGCATAATTTTCTTACATTCTCTACTCATAAAATCCTCCATTCTAAATGCTTCATCAAATTCTAGAAGATAAACCGTTTTTTTATCAATTTCGATGGACATTATACGTCAAATCTGAAATTGATACGATATTAAATCATATTGTAATCTAATTGTCAATAGTTACATTTCCTAGAATCCTCCATGTCTATCCTCAGTTCTATGTCAATTTTTATTGTGTTTTCTTAGTCATGCGCAAAACTTATTGAACAATTATTGAAAACTATTATGGGCGTGATTTGCATCACTTTGACTGAGTGTTTTTAGTTGTAAACTAATCACTATGTAAAGATCGGAGGGTATGCATATGTTTTGTTATCAATGTGAACAAACATCACCTGGGGGCTGTAAGGTAATCGGTGTATGTGGAAAAGATGAGACGATTGCAAGTTTGCAAGATATAATCGTATTTGGTTTAAAGGGAATAGCGGCCTACCGAACTCATGCAAATCAGCTAGGGGCAACAGACGAGTTTGTGGATGCTACTACTCATGAAGCGTTATACATGACTTTAACCAACTCAAATTTTAATGTTCAAGAACATATTGATATGGCCATGAAGGTTGGACAGTCTGCTGTAAGAGTTATGGAAATACTTGATGAAGCACATACGAAAAGATTAGGTATCCCAGAACCTATTCGTGTTTCTCAAAACAAAATCGAAGGAAAATGTATCGTTGTTACGGGTCATAATTTATTTGCATTAGAAGAGCTTCTTAAACAAACAGAAGGAAAGGGTATTAATATTTATACACACTCTGAAATGCTTCCGGCACATGGTTATCCACAACTAAAAAAATATCCTCATTTAAAGGGGAATATCGGTAAAGCTTGGTATGATCAACGCCGCTTATTTGAGAAGTTTCCAGGGGCAATTTTAGCTACTACGAACTGTGTCATGCCGATTAAAGGTACATATGCTGATCGGATGTTCACTTATGAAGTGGCAGGTTTGGAAAATGTAGCGAAAATTGAAAATGATGATTTTAGTCCACTTATAGAACGAGCGCTACAATTGCCTGAAGCAAATATTGAATCTGATGAAACACTGTTAACTGGATTCCACCACGAAACAGTATTAGGTTTAGCGCCAGAAGTAATTGAAGCTGTAAAAGAAGGAAAGATTAAGCGCTTTTTTGTCATCGCAGGCTGTGATGCACCAGGAAAAGGTGGAGAATACTATCGAGAGCTTGCCACTTCACTACCACCTGAAACAGTCATCTTAACAACTTCATGCGGAAAATTCCGTTTTAATGATGTGGATTATGGTGTTGTACCGGGAACAAATATCCCAAGATATATTGACCTTGGTCAATGTAATAATTCTGGTTCTACAGTTAAAATTGCTAAAGCATTAGCAGATGCTTTTGAATGTGAGATAAATGAGCTTCCAGTAAGTATAGTGCTATCTTGGTTCGAACAAAAAGCTGTAGCGATTCTTCTAGGATTGTTTAGCTTAGGTATTAAAGATATTCGCATAGGTCCAAAACCACCTGAATTTATTTCAGAAGGTGTCCTATCTGTTTTACAGGAAACATTTAATTTAAAACTAATCGGTACAGCGCAAGAAGATATGGAAGAGATGCTTCAACTATCAAATGAATAATAGAAAAAATGAGTAGAGAGTCAATCTCTGCTCATTTTTTGTGTGAAACTAAATGATTTCGTTCAATAGCTTATCAGGTTCGATAATAAGGTTTCCTTTACAATCAATCTCTACTAGCTTTTCTTTTTTAAGCTTTGTTAACGTTCGGCTAACAGTTTCTCTAGTTGTTCCTATCATATTTGCAAGGTC
>DEQI01000219.1:0-2118 GCA_002360295.1 Planococcaceae bacterium UBA3370 | reverse complement strand
ATAAGGAGCTTAATGATTTGCTCGTAAGTATTATTTAAAATCTTCTCTTCAAGTCTCTCCTGTAAATCAATAATCTTTTCACTAAGCACCTTAAAAACCTTAATGCAAAGTTCAGGATGATCAAGTAACAAATTTTCAAAATCATTTTTAGAAATAACGATTAAAATGGCATCTTCCATTACTTCTGAAAAGGCAGGGTAACCTCCCTTTCGGAAAAAGCCAACATGAGGAAACATGTCTCCGTTTTTAATGATATTTACAATTTGTTCACGACCATTTATATCACTTTTATAAATCTTGATTTTTCCGCTATATACAAAATAAACATTTTCAATCGGATCATCCTTCATAAAGATATGACTGTCTCTTTTCCATTCTCTTATTACAGAAATTCGAATTATTTTTTCCATTTCTGCATCATTTAAATCGTGAAATAAAGAAAATTTCGACAGGAGATTTTTAATCATAGTTGATTCCATATTGTCACCCTAACTGCATATTCCATTGTAACCATATATAAATGTATCAAAATACCTTAAGAAATAAACAATAATCATTATATCAATAATTTCATCTTATGAAATAAACCTCAGAAAGTAAGAAAATTCGCGTTAATCAATTCATTTGTTATTCCTAAATGATGTAAACATATTAAATGTAGAATATGTATCACCAAAAAATTTTTGTTGTGAAATATTGATAATTTTGCTAAACTATCTTTTGAAATAAATTACCTTTAATACGGTCCAGAGAGGCTGAAAAGGGCTAGTTGATATTTTAAGTTATTATGTTATTAATATCTTTGTTTATTCATGCCCTTTTGTCTAATCTGACGAAAGGGCATTTATTTTATATATTAGCTGTGTGACACAACTAATGTACCTCTTTTAAAGGAAGTCCAGAGAGGCTTAAAAGGAGAATGGAAAAGTTTATTTATATAGATATATCCATTCACTCGTCAATAAAAGAGATTTATTTCATCTAGAACATACTGGAGGATAGTAGAATGGATTATCGTAAAAAAACCGTGGTCGCATCGGTAGCTGGTTTAACATTAGAAGGCATGGACATCATGTTTATCTCATTTGCGATGACAATGATTATTGCTGAATTTAACATTGATTTAGCAACTGGAGGAATGATTTCTTCCATAACAAATATAGGGATGCTATTAGGTGGAATTGTTTTCGGCGTTTTAGCAGATAAATATGGAAGGGTAAGGGTCTTTACCTATACTGTCATCTTGTTTGCAGTGGGGACAGCTTTAACAGGATTAGCCACTAGCATTGAACAAGTTTATCTATTTAGATTTATCGCAGGAATAGGTGCCGGAGGAGAATATGGTATTGGTATGGCGCTTGTTGCAGAAGCTTGGCCAAAAAACAAACAAGGGCGTGCGTCTGCATATGTTAGTGTAGGTGCTCAATATGGTGTCATTTTAGCAGCATTACTAAGTGCAATCATTCTTCCTACTTTAGGATGGAGAGCATTATTCTTTGTTGGTGTAGTACCTGTTATTTTTGCCTTTATCGTAAGAAAGAATTTGGATGAATCACCTGAGTGGCTTGCTGCTCAAAAAAATAAAAAGGCTAGTAAAAAAGCTGAAAAGGGTAAGTTGGTACAATTGTTTGAAACCCCACGAACAGCAATTACAACGATCTCTTTAATCATAATGGCAACGGTTCAAATTGCCGGTTATAACGGATTAATGATTTGGTTACCATCGATGTTACAACAGTCACAAGGTTTATCAGTTTCAAGCTCTGCTCTTTGGACAATTAGTACAGCGGTGGGTATGATTATTGGGATGTTAACCTTTGGCATATTCCTAGATCGATTTGGCGCAAAGCGAGCATTTGGCGTATTCCTTATTGCCTCAGCATGTGCAGTGTTTTTATACTCGTATGCTACTGGTAGTATGGGTGTGCTAATAGGTGGTGCCATTGTCGGATTCTTCTCAAATGGAATGTTCGCAGGTTATGGAGCGTTGATTGGTAGTCTATATCCTGTTCAAATTCGAAGTACGGCAACAAACACAATTTTTAACTTTGGTCGAGCTATAGGGGGCTTTTCACCAATACTTGTCGGCTATATTTTACAAAGTTATGATATGAAAGT
>DEQI01000262.1:5347-11491 GCA_002360295.1 Planococcaceae bacterium UBA3370 | reverse complement strand
TTCATATAAACCTTTTGCTGCTCTGAAACAAGTGTTAATTGAGGTAGATCATCTTTTAACTGTTCATAAAGTGTCTCGCATCCTTGACGATTTTTGCAAATTATTACGAAACTTTCTCCATCAACATATCGTTCTTTAATTAATGCTTGGATTGCTTCAATTTGGTTTTGCGTAGTTACAATTACTGGTTTTTCACCTGCTACGCCTAATGATAATGTTGATGTATTATTGATGATTGCGCTCATATAATTCGTTATTTCATTAGTTGAACGGTAAGATTTATTGAGTTCTACTACTTTAAAATGATTGGCTAATGCATGATCAATCGCATCTTTTTTGCTTGGATGAACGAGCTGATTACGGTCACCTAATAAAGTAAAATGCGCCTTTGGATGTATCTCTTTTATCGCCAATAATTGCAAATAGGAATAATCTTGTATTTCATCAATTACAATATGTTTAATTCGATTATCAGTATACAAACCTGTTATGACTGTATATAAATACAATAAGGGTGCTGTATCCTCAAAAAGTAGTGTTCTCTTTTTTAAACATTTTGCGGTAGCTTCTTGTATTTGTCTTGTCCAAAAATCATCCTGACCGTAAACAAGTGAATTTAAGTAGATTTTATGGATATTCGCAAAACCTAGCTGCTCAATTGTAAAAGTAAGCTTTCCAAAACGTTGGTTGACTTCATTATGAGCTCTTTGTTCAAGCTCATGATCATCTCCAATAAACGTGTTCACTGCTTTTAATTGCTTTAATTTAGTCGTAAATGCTTTATCCTTCTCCCTATTTAGCTGGTCAAGTAAATAAGCTCGAATTTTCCTTAAACGAAAATCTAAATCAAGCCCTCCGAATTTACCATAAAATAGCTGTGTTAACTGTTTGGCAGTAACAAATACTTCTTCCCCCATTTTTAAATTATAAAATGGAAACCCCTTCGTTTTCAGTTGCTCAATATAAGCTAAAAGTCCTTTTGTATAACTATGGGAGTTTTTATAAGTATAGCTTTCTCGAGCCAATTCATTTTCTAGCTGTAGTCGCTCAATATTTTTATAATTTGTTTCTATATGATATTTCGGTAAGCGCAAATCTTTAAACAATCGATAGTACGTTGTATGCTGTACATTCTCCTCCCCGAGCTCTGGCAAAACATTTGAAATATAATCATTAAATAAATCTGAAGGAGAAATAAGTAATATACTCCGCGCATTCATCGTTTGACGATATTCATATAAAAGATAGGCAATTCGCTGCATCGCGACAGATGTTTTACCACTTCCAGGTGGACCCAGTACAACTAAATTGCTTTTATTCGAAGAACGAATGACTGCGTTTTGATCACTTTGTATCGTGGCCACAATCGATTTCATCTTTTCTTTGGCAGTATCCGCTAATAAGCTTTGTAATACCTCATCACCGATATAGATATCTGCATCAAATAGTTGTAATAGCTGATCATAGTATGTTTTATATTGACGGCGACCTTTCACGTCTACCGTTAATTTGCTACCATCTGGTATTTGAAATTGGCATTCTCCAAGTCTATTTTCATAAAAAAGACTTGATATAGGCGCACGCCAATCATAAATAAGCACATCCCCTTGTTTATCTCGGAATGTAGAAAGGCCAATATACAGTTTTTCGAATTCTGCTGACTCATTATGAATCGTTATGCGACCAAAGTATGGGCTTTTATATAAAATTTCCATTTTCATCAGTAGTTCACTTATGTTTACATACTCTCGTTCTTTTAACTGCATTTCTGGAAGTAACTGCGAGAATTCAATAGCCCTTTCTCCAGATACATCGTTAAAACTTTCCGAAACACTTGTCCGTTCATCAACAATATTTTCTTTTTGCTGCTGTTTTTGCAGCTTTAATTGTTCTACATATTGTTTTAGCATGGCACTTATTTCTCTTAAATGCTGTTGCTCTTCTTCCCATATCGTTTGATCCATTCTTATTCTCCCCTTTACAAGAGCACTATACGCCATTATTCCCGATTTTCATTGTTAATAACAGACTTATATTTAATATAAATAAATGCTATACTATAAATTAGAAAATATATCCAATTATTGGATAGAACCGGTTCATCACCAAAAGATGGGATTGCTATATAAGCGCCATACACTACACTCCCAAGAGGACGCTTTCACCGGGCACTGCTTTAGTTTCCTCGTCATTCGTTCCTCTGTACTCCTATTGCTACGCTTTCGTCGCAGATAAAACATTATTACTAATCCTGCAAGAAGCTTTGCTCTGTAGCAAAAGGCACACCCGTCAACTACACTTGCCACTCTCCGTTCCGCATGCTAACCATTACTGGATAATACATTTTGATAAATCAATTGAAAGTACTAATGAAGAATCAGTAGTATGCTCATATTGAATAAAGTAGCTAATTTTTTAAAGCCAGTGTTTGTTGATTGGATTGGAGTGGAGCCAGCGTGACTCCTTGGGGATTAGCGTCATAGATGAGACCCCGCAACGCAGTGAGGAGGCTCATCGGACGCCCCAGGAAAGCACGCTGGCGCAACGGAAATTAATCCCAAGTTATGGTGAAAAGCCATAGTTTTTTGTTTTTATTATGCTCTTAAATTATTGATTTTTTAAGGTTTAATCGTAATTAGCTTGGATTTGCCTCAAATTCGCATTTAAAGTTAACTAAAACATTACATATAAAAAAGAGAGTGGTCAGGAAGCATAACACTTCTAGACAACCCTCTTCTTCATTAATTTTTGATAATAGTCTTAAAATGTTGTTTTCAAACATCCCTCTATTAAATTAATGTGGTAAGAATAATAATTGAAATGCAAATAAGATGGCGAATACATAGAGCATTGGATGCACTTTTTTCGCTTCACCCTTTACTATTTTCAAAATAGGGTAAGTGATAAACCCAAAAGCAATTCCTGTTGCAATACTGGAAGTAAGCGGCATGATTAAAATAACTAAAAATGCAGGGAATGCTTCATCAAATTTATTCCACTCGATTTCTTTAATTGTGGCAATCATCAATGCACCGACAATAATTAAAGTTGGTGAGGTAATCGCCGCAACACCAGAAACCGCACTTACTAAAGGTCCAAAGAACGATGCAACAATAAAGAGAACAGCTACAGTTAAGCTAGTTAAACCTGTGCGGCCACCTGCAGCAACACCAGCTGAAGATTCAATAAATGCTGTTGTCGGACTTGTTCCAAACATTGAACCAGCTGTTGTAGCAACCGAGTCAGCTAATAACGCATGACGCGCACGAGGTAATTGCTCTCCCTTCATTAAGCCAGCTTGCTTTGCGACACCAACCATTGTACCTGTAGTATCAAAAAGTGTAACTAAAATAAATGAGAATACCACTCCATATAATCCATAAGAAATTACTTGGCCAATCGCTTCAATCGGATTCCAAATTAAAATGCCTTCTGGTAAATGTGGCATAGCTACTACTTTTTCAATACGCAATTGATTTGTACATACAGCCACAATACCTGTAACGACCATTCCAATAAATAACGCCCCTTTAATATTACGTACCATTAAAATAACCGTAATCATTAAACCAAATAGCGTTAATAGGACACCTGGAGAAGTTAAATCACCAAGCATCACTAAATTGCTATCACTTGCAACAATTACATTCGCCATACGTAATCCTAAAAAAGCGATAAATAAACCAATACCACCAGTAATAGCATGCTTTAAATTTTTAGGAATCGTTGTTATTAGTTTTTCTCGCAATGGTGTTAAAGATAAAATAATAAAAATAATCCCTGCCACAAATACAGCTGAAAATGCTGTTAAATAATTTATTTCACCGTCAGAAGCTAACACGACAGCATATGTGAAATAGGCATTCAATCCCATACCTGGCGCAACTGCGATTGGATAATTAGCGCAAAGTGCCATCCATAATGTACCAATAACTGCCGAAATAATAGTGGCCATAAACACTTGGTCAAGTGGTACCCCTGCATCCGATAATATAATCGGGTTCACAACAACGATATATACCATAGTGAGGAATGTCGTCATTCCTGCAATAAGTTCTGTCTTTACATTTGTACTATGTTCCTTCAAACGAAACATCTTATTCTCCTCTCTATAAACACGAACGTTTTTTTAACCATGAAATATATTATTCGCTTTTAATATGTATTTCAACCCTTTTCCTTAAAGTCATACTTCTCTAAATTATTTGATTTAACACTCTTTTCCACTATCCAAAAGCAGCCACTTGTTCAGTCAAAAAGGAAGTACCTACTTCTCTGTTTTCATTGATTCCTTATACTGAACATTGATATTATTCCATTTTATTGGGATAATTTAATTAAAATAAATTGGGAGTTGATGGTTTTGATAAGACATATTGTAAGCTGGAATTTTAAAGAAGAGTTTACTGCTGAAGAAAATAGGAACCATGCATTGAAAATGAAAAATGATTTAGAAGCTCTTAAAGAAAAAATTCCAGGAATCATTTCCCTTGAAGTCGTACTAGATCTGCTCCCTGGAAGTAATCATGATATTGCTTTGTATAGCTCATTTGAGAGTGAACAAGCTTTAGCTGTCTATCAGCGGCACCCTGAACATGTCAGAGTTAGTAATTGGATTGGGACCGTCGTGAAAAATCGAGCTTGCATTGATTTCGTTGAAAAATAGACCATTTCCCCTTTTACACCTACTTAAAACATTAAAATTAGATTGTTTGTAATAATAGAGTCAAAAAAAGGAGTGTCCTATTTATGGCACCCCTTCTTTCGGTTATTTAATCGTACTATTTTATATTAGGTTCTTCATCATACTATCTGAAGGTTTTCCGTTGATTGGAAATTTGTATCAGACGAACCTTATGGATACTAAGAAAAGCTTTAGGGGTATCGAGAAATTTTTTTTCTTTCTCGTCACCCCCATCCCTTTTATACATATTTATTTAAAGCTTCAAAGAAATTATAAATAAAATACAAACCAAAACATAATAAGACTAACCCTGCAACAATGGAAAACCACTTGATCATCGTTTGATTTAATACTTTTCTGGTCATTGATACAATTGACAATAAGCCTAAATCATGAATTAATATACCGGTTAATATACCTGCTGCAATAATCATGAAGGTTGATTTCTCATTTGCATCATAAGATTCTGTCAATACTGCACCAAATACAGAAATCCAAAAAACTAAATTTCCAGGTGATAAAGCTACGAAAAGTCCATTCCTATAGGTTGAGAAAAATGATACTTCTGTTTTTCCTTTATCCAGTACAATCCCTTGATTAGCATTGATAATAGAGTCATAGCCAATAAAAAATAGAAATCCTGCTCCAATTAACCACATGGGCAGTTGAATATATGGAATTGAAAGCACTGACGCTAGTCCCATATATAAAGCAGCAATAAGCAGCAAATCAATGGTCATACCACCTAACCCCACTGCCCATCCATGCATAAAACCTTTTTTTAAGCCTTGCTTTGTCATTTCAACTGTAATTGCGCCAACTGGCATCGCTATTGCTAATCCTGCTATTACATACGTGATAAAAATAGACAAATAAACACTTCTTTCGTTATGTAATGGTCTATCATCCGTTTATAAATACACTATACTACATAACAATACTAGTAGAAAAATGAAAATATACATGAAATATACATTTCTCTTTACAAGTAATACTTATTTTTCTCCATTTAATGCTTCAAACTCTGCCATTCTTGCAATTGCTCTCCAATAGTGATAGACAAGTCGGTCCACCCAAAACAGCGCATCTACTTTCGATACAGCGACATCAAGCTCTGTTTCATTCGCAACGGAACGCTCATAGTACTCATTACGTTTATCTCGTCGTGCTTGAGCCATTTGCTGCGATGTTTGCTCTAACAATAATGAAATATCTAGTAATTCTTCATCTTTGCTTAAGGAATCATGAATTGATGTAATAATTCCATACCAATCGTTCATTAATCGCTCTTGCAAAGATAAGGCAGCTACCTTATTTTGTTCACGTAATACCTTTATTAGCCTTGTTAAATGATCAAGCGTATGTAACATCGCAATATGTTTATGACGTTCTTTAGCAGATGTGGATTGAATTGTATCCAAAAATTGATGAGTAATTTCAATTGCCTCTTCTACTGCAAG
>DEQI01000262.1:0-5151 GCA_002360295.1 Planococcaceae bacterium UBA3370 | reverse complement strand
ACTATTTTTATTAATAAGCTGGCAAACTGTTTAATAAACGGGATGAAAAGTACTGCACCAAATAAACTAAAAACGGTGTGAAATATAGCTAGCCCTAGTGTTTCATCAAAAGTACCAGCAATATGGACAGTTACCCATTGAACAAGCTGTAAAAAGTATGGGAAAGCAATTGTCACTATGACAGCTGTAATGACATTAAACATAAAATGGGCCATGGCTGTTCTTTTTGCAGATACTGAGGAACCAATGGAAGCAAATAAAGCCGTTGCCGTTGTACCAACATTTTGACCAATAACTAAATAGGCGGCTTGGTCAAAATCAATAGCTCCTGCAAACAATGCAGTAAGCGTCGCTGCCATTGCAGCACTAGACGCTTGCATAATAATGGTCATGACAACACCAATTAAAATAAGTAATAAAATTGAAATAATCGAATCTGCGGGAATAGAATCGAAAGCGATTAAATCTTGTGCATTCCCCATTCCTTGTTGGAGCATATCAATACCTAAAAAAAGTAAGCCAAAGCCTGCTAACACTCCGCCTATTTTTTTCACATCATTAGGTGCTATAAGCGACATAAATACACCGACACCGATTATTGGTAGTGCCATCGCCTGTAAACTAATTTTAAAGCCGATCAATGAAATGATCCAACCTATTGATGTACTCCCAATATTAGCGCCAATTATGACTCCAATTGACTGTACAAACGTTAATAGACCAGCACTAACAAACCCTATTGTTAATAAAGTGGTTGCTGTTGATGATTGAACAGCAACTGTCATGAGCACACCAGAAAGTACCGAAGTAAACTTCCCTCTAGTAAACGTATTTAACCATCGTTTCAATGCTTCACCTGCAAGCTCTTTTAAACCATTCGTTAACATCGTCATCCCTAGAAGAAATAAACCAATCCCTCCAAAAATCATCATCATTTACTCACCACCACTATGTATTAGACAGGCATTAAAATTTAAAAAAAACCCTTTTTCAAATTTTTTACATTAAGTCTATTGTAGCATAACAAAATAATGTTAGTACTCGAAATATTAGGCGAACCTCTGAAGTGATTCGCCCACGTGAATAGGATTAATTCAATTCCAATACCCTTTTTACGATTTGTATTATTTTTTTCACTTCTTTATCTTTCAATGAAGGATAAATCGGCAATGATATCGTATTTTGTGTCCAGCTGTATGCGTTCGGATAAAGCTCTTTAGCCCCTAATAATTCAATGTCCTGGAGTGGTATTGTTGCAACAATATAATGCTCTTGTAAGGCAGCTATTAGTTCCCTTTGTTTTGTTGTTTGTACGATTGCCCTGAAACGAACAGGATTCACACTGCCAGTTGTATCTAGTAATTGTAAACCCGCTTGTTGATATTGGTTAAAAATTTCCGATCTTCTATTTAAAAATGGGGATAGTTGTCGTAACTGCACTCGACCAATGGCAGCCTGTAAGTCCGTCATTTGAAAATTGAAGCGAAGTATGTCGTCATATCTTTGATCAAACAGCCGATAGTCCTTGAGTTTTTCAATAATGTCGGGATTTTTTGAAACGATCATGCCGCCTTGACCACCTGAAGTTATTAGCTTTGTAGCGTAAAATGAATAAATACCAATATCCCCTTGCAAACCAACTGGAGTTTGATGAACACTAGCTCCTAAAGATTGCGCGCAGTCTTCAATTATCAATAGTTTTTCTTGAAGTATAGATAGATCCTGTGGTAGTCCATACATATGAGGAATGATGACCATATCTGCCTCGTTGTCAATTGCATGAATATTCATATTCGGTGACAAATTCTGGCTATCAGTTAACAGCAAATTCCCTCCGGCTAATCCAATTGCATTACGTAATGCAGTACATGAATAAACTGGGGAAGCTATTTTTTTCCCTTGCGCATCAAGTGCTATTAGAGCTAAATATAGTGCCGCCGTACCACTAGAGACAGCGATGGCAGAACCACCACGAATGCCTAAAAATTCACAAAATTCATTCTCGAAATGTTCAACTTCTCTTCCTTGTGCTAGCCACCCTGATTGTATTACTTGACTTGCAGCCTTCTTTTCTAAAGGTCCCAGAGTAGGACGATTATGCGGAATATTATTAATCTTAGATGACTTATTTTCCTTATTACTAATGCCGTTTCACCTCCTCACATTTTATTGTTATAAAATATGGGATCGTAAAATATAATACTTTTCTGCGTATGACACACCAATTTCTAACCCTCGCATCTCTGCCCATTTTAAAACGCTTTCAGGTGAAATGAGATGATTTGGCGGACGTCTCTGTGATTTATGCTGTATAAACGCTTCTATTTTCTTTTGAATAGTTTGAGATAAATCTAAATATAATTCTCCTGTATTCCAAAATCTTTGGTAGTACCAGGAGCTTAGTGGATATTCATACATCGCAATCAGTTTAATAAATTGAGTAGGCTTCGGTCTAAGTGCAGCAAAGCAGGTTTCGAACAGTACGACATGATCTTGGTGATAGCTTGGAAGTGGTATAAAAACTATTGTAGGCATATAATTATTGATGATTTGATCGAGTTTGGATATTATTTCGTTTTTAGGAATCGTATCAAGTAGAGAATCTTTATCTTTATACATGACTTCAAAATCATGACAGCCTAATACAGCTAAAGCATCTTTTAGCTCCTTTATTCTTGTATCCGCTTGAACTGTTTGGGGATTATGTGGGTGAGTTATATCGCCTACAGCAATTACGACAACCTTTACTTCATTTTTATAGTGACATGCTTTTTCGATTAATCCACCACAACCAAGTACCTCATCATCTGCATGTGGTGCAATAATTAATATTCTTTCGACCCCAGATGTAATCATAAACTCACCTCCATTTATATTTGTTTTTAATTACCTTGTTTCCCTCTATTTTCTCGTATTATTTCCATCGTTTCTGAACCACAATTAAAGAGCATATCAAGTATAGATAAATTCGGTTGGAAAATTCCCCAACGTTGAGTATATTCAGGATGCTGAAAATGTTGGTATATTAGTTCAATATTATTTTGACGAAAAATAGTTTCATCATTGTAGACGCGGCCCCCCATGCCAGAAAGATACTGATCACCTCCTAAATGAGAAACAATATGAACATTTCGCTCATTACTTGTGCCAAAATCAAGTTGAAAGTCAGATTCGATAAGTAATTCTGTTGTAATAGCAAGTTGGGTCATTACATGTTTAATAATGGCAATATTCAATTGTGCAATAGTCTCCCATCTACTAATATATAGTTGTTCAAATCCTTCTTTATAGGCATTCCAGTATTTACTTTTTTTATAGTTTGCTACTATTGCTTTCCAATGACTTTTTTGCCAATTGATATCATTCGCAATTCGCAATTCATTGATGGGCACCTCTTTATTTTTAAGGGGGACTGTTAGCATGAGGTTTCCTTGAGGAGACTTAATTTTCGTTCTATTAATATAGCCGCTTTTCGTATGAATAGCTCTATCTAATATGACAAATTTATCAACTTGATCCAACTTGTCAATAAACCCAATCCAGGGCAAATAATTGGGCTGATGAATTGCTATTTTCACGCTAATCTACCTTTCTAAGTTTTATTTACGTTATTTCCAGAACGATTTAATTTATTCCACCCTACACGTCCTCCTTTTATTGCCATTAAAAATGCTTTCCATGTAACAAAAGCCAATAAATAACGATAGGCTAATCTTTGTATAAACACCCAAATAAGCGGTTTCATATTTTCATTGCCTAGTTTAAAGGCAATAAAGGAATTCAAAAAATCTGTTAAATAAAAGAGTAATACAAAAAAATATACTGTATTTGTACCTGATAGTAAGGAAATGATAAAAATAATATCAACCAAAGGCGAAGTTAAGAATAACAAATAGGAAAATAGCATACTCGGTATAGCAAAATATTTAAGTGCTTTATTTGAAGAGCGCATAATATTCTTTTTATGCTTCCATGCAACTTGTAAAATACCGTATGACCAGCGAACTCGCTGTTTTATAAATGAACGCAATGTTTCTGGGCATTCCTCATAAGAAATAGCACGATCCTCATAAATTACTTTATAGCCACTATTGACTATTCTTACAGTTAATTCAGCGTCTTCTGCTAATGTATCGTAATGGTAGTACCCTATATTTTGTATAACTCTTTTACGCCATGCGCTATTGGAACCGGGGACAACCATTATGCATTGAAGTACGTCAAAGGCTCTTTTGTCCAAATTATTAGATGTAACATATTCAATATGCTGCCATAATGTTAATTGGTTAACCATATTGCCAATTTTACAGTTCCCAGAAACTGCTGCAACTTTCGGGTCGGAAAAATGGCTGACTAAATGAGTGATTGTTGACTTTTTTAGAACTGTATCCGCATCAATAGTAATAAAAATTTCACCTACTGCCATAGTTAATCCTGTATTAAGAGCGGCTGATTTTCCTGAGTTTCTCTTTGTAATACATTTAACAATAGGATTATTGGCATATTTTCTTTTGATAATAGCGGCTGTATTATCTGTTGATCCATCATCAATGACTATAATTTCGGTTATCGGGTAGTCACTTTTTAAAATCGAGTCAATCGTTTTTGAAATAACAATAGCCTCATTATATACAGGGATAAGTACCGATACTGTTGGTGTATATTTTCGATAAATCTCGTTATTTAGTATAATCATCTCATGTACTACTTTTTCACGTAATTTATGCTGAATAGCAAAGAAGAAGAGAATAAACATACGTATAAAACCGATACCTATAGTAATCAATAGATAGCCTATAAAAACTTTGCCCATTACCTCTAAGATGTTCGTTGCAATCGTTTTAATAAAAGGAAAATCAATTATTTTATTTAGATGAAGCAGATGTGTTATAAGAGCTGTTAAAAATAATAGTAAAATACATAGAATAGTTAGTTTTATTAGGAACCAGCGTTTCCCCGTTTTATCTTTAAATATCAAATAATCACACCTTCCGTTTCTATATTAATATGTGTAACTAATTGGTAGACATATGCTTTTGTCTATTTACTAGTAGTAGCGGAAGGATTTTATCTCTATATGAAAAAGATAAATTATGAATTTTGGCTATTTACCATACATCGGGGTTGATTTCCGTTACGTCAGCGTGCTTT
>DEQI01000356.1 GCA_002360295.1 Planococcaceae bacterium UBA3370 | reverse complement strand
CAGTCTTGAAAGAACATCTTTAACTGATGAAAGTCGTATGTATAATTATGAAACGACTATCGTAAAATCAATAGTTTTTAATAGATAATTATTAATATTTAAAGGGGGTGGCGGGAAGTTTTTACTTTCTGTACACCCTCTTTTTCTTGTGCTTTTAGGCATGAAGTGTTAGTGTATTAATAAAAATACATAAATATTCATACGAGGTGCATGACATGAATAAAGGTCAACGTCATATTCGCATTCGCGAAATTATTTCAAATAATGAAATTGAAACACAAGATGAATTAGTCGATCAGTTAAAAAAAGCTGGTTATAATGTGACACAAGCAACTGTGTCACGTGATATAAAAGAATTGCATTTAGTGAAGGTACCCATGCAAGACGGAAGATATAAATATAGCCTTCCAGCTGATCAACGATTTAACCCAATACAAAAATTACACCGTGTATTAGCCGATGCATTTGTTAGTATTGATGGGGCATCACATTTTCTAGTTATGAAAGCACTTCCAGGTAATGCGAACGCGATTGGGATATTGCTTGATCATTTAGACTGGGAAGGTATTATGGGCACAATATGTGGAGATGACACAATTTTAATTATGTGTCGTACAGAAGAAGATAGAGAAATTATTAAAAAACGTCTATTGGACATGCTGTAAGAGGTGGTATTTTGTTAAGAGAGCTTAGTATTCGTAATTTTGCCATTATCGATGATTTAACGGTTAGCTTTGCGGATGGTTTAACAGTTTTAACTGGTGAAACGGGTGCGGGAAAATCGATTATTATTGATGCCGTTAGCTTATTAGCAGGAGGTCGAAGTTCCCAAGAATTTATTCGCCACGGTGCGAAAAAAGCTGAGCTTGGTGGTTTATTTCAAATAACAAATGATCGTCATCCTGTTTATGGAAAGCTAGAGGAAGCAGGAATAGAAGCTGAAGAAGGTACAATAATACTACGCCGAGATGTAAATGATAACGGAAAAAGTATTTGTCGAATCAATGGGAAACTTGTTCCGTTATCGGTATTACGAGAAATAGGTGGCAGTTTAATCGACATACATGGGCAACATGAAAATCAAGAGTTAATGGATGAAAAACAGCATATTCATTTACTTGATTATTTTGCGCAAGCTGAGCTAGCACCCATAATGGAACGCTATTCAGACCGTTATAATTCTTATCGAGCATTAAAACGGGAATTAGAAGCATTAAATTTAAATGAACAACGAATGGCACAGCGCATTGATTTATACCAATTCCAATTAAAAGAACTAGAAGAAGCTGATTTAAAGCTGGGTGAAGAAGAAATTTTAATGGAAGAGCGACGTCGCTTAATGAACTTCCATAAAATTTTTGAACGCGCTAATGTTGCTTATGAAGCCATTTCAGGTGAGGGTAGTGGATTGGATTACATAGGGAATGCTATGAGTGCTCTGGATGATATTGTTTCGATTGATGATCAATTTAAGGAGCCGTCAGAGGCAATTACTACTAGCTTTTATTCGTTGCAAGATGCAATGTACCAAATAAAAAGCATTTTAGATGAGTTAGAATTTGACCCGGAACGATTAAATGAAGTAGAGCAGCGTTTAGGGCAATATCAAACGATGAAACGTAAATACGGAACGACTGTAGAAGAAATTTTAGCTTATTATAAAAAAATTGATGAAGAGCTTTTACAATTAATCAATCGTGACGAAACAATTCAAAAAAATGAACAAGTGCTAAAGAAAATGGAAGCCGAATTAACTGAATTAGCTGATGAGTTAACCGTGGTTCGGAAAAAATATGCACTGTTATTAAGTGAAGCGATTATGGAGCAATTAAGAGTGCTTCATATGGAAAAAGCAAAATTCATTGTTAATTTTAGTCAGACTGAATTTTTAGATGCAACTGGAAAAGATTATGTCGCATTTTATATATCAACAAACGTAGGTGAACCACCAAAATCATTGCCAAAAATCGCTTCTGGTGGGGAATTATCTCGTATGATGCTGGCGTTAAAAACCATTTTTTCATCATCTAATGGCATAACATCCATTATATTTGATGAGGTGGATACAGGTGTAAGCGGTCGCGTTGCACAGGCTATAGCTGAAAAAATTGCGGCAATTTCTATTCATTCTCAAGTGTTATGTATTTCTCATTTACCTCAAGTAGCAGCTATGGCTGATCAGCATTATTTAATAAGAAAGCAAGTTGAACATGATCGAACATTTACTACAGTAAATGAAATCAAAGCCAATGAGCGTATAGAAGAAGTGAGTCGCATGATGAGTGGAGCAGAAATTACAGAATTAACACTTCAGCATGCAAATGAACTCGTTGAAATGGCTGATAACAGAAAACATCATTTAAAAATGCAATTTTCGCCAAAGTAATGTAACTTTGGCTTTTTTATATAGAAAAATCAGCTTATTTATAATCGTTATTCTTAGTTATACCGACAAATATTTACCGTTCATAACTCAGCTAATGTCCGCACATAGTATGCGTAAGATGAAAAGGAGGTGAACATATGAAATGCCATTTGCGTAATCTTTTAATCGTACTGCTTCTCACATTTGTACCGCTACAAGCGAGTGCAAAAGAGCTAATTCCTATGGGGCAATCGATTGGAATTCAGTTAAAGTTACCTTTTGTTTACGTATCGCATGACATATTGCTCCCAAGTGGTGAATGGCTACGTCAAGGTGATAAGTTGATGACTGTGGATGGCGAAACTATCCAAGATACGAAGCAGCTTGAAACAAAAGAAGGAAAAGTTAAGTTACAATATGAAAGGGCCCAGGCTAAAAAAATAATTGAGTTATCGAAAGATGAAATAACTCATATTATGCCCTTTTTAAAAGATGAAACAGATGGCATTGGCACGCTTACTTATATTGATCCCGACACGAATGAATATGGTGCGCTTGGACATCAAATAATTGATGGTGCACTCACATCACCACCCCCATTTTTAAAAGGCGCCATTTTTTTAGCATCGATATCGCAAGTGAAAAAAAGTCAACCGGGTCAGCCTGGTTACAAAATATCCATTGTTGATAAAGAGCGAGAACGGTTAGGAAATGTTTTATACAATAATGTATACGGTGTTTTTGGTAATTGGGAATACGATTTAAGACAAAGTTTGCGACAACCGATTGAAATTATGCATGAATCGGACATTAAGCGCGGAGAAGCGTTAATTTATACCGCTATTGAAGGGGAAAAAGTGGAATCCTTTACGATAAATATCGAAAAGATTGAAGGGACAAACATTGTATTCCATGTAACAGATGCGACGTTACTTGAAAAAACTGGAGGAATTTTGCAAGGGATGAGTGGTAGCCCAATCATTCAAAATGGTCGCTTTGTTGGTGCTGTAACGCATATGTTTGTCGACGAACCGGCAAAAGGTGCTGCATTATCCATTAGCGAAATGCTGAAAAAAACACCGAATTAAGGTATAAATGACTACACTTTTTCATTAAGTGTAGTCATTTATGCTTTTTTTTATTAAAATAATACGGTATGTTTTTCATTATTATGAAGTATAATTAAGTATTTTGTCGTGATTGTGAGAAATTATATGACTACTTACTTATTTTCCAGTAATTTAAAGGGTTTTTTGTTTCTATGTCGAAAATGACAGAAGTGTATTGATTGCCATAATTTTTCATTGGGGTAAATGGTTTCATACAAACAATTAATTTAAGGGGGATCTTTAATGTCGAAAGTAAAAATTGCTATTGCGGATGATAACCGCGATTTGGTGAAAACTATGGAGCAGTATTTCATCAATCATCCGGACATTGAGCTTGTTGCAACCGCACCGAATGGAAAAGTTTGTATAAAAATGTTGGAAGAGCATCAACCAGATGTACTCCTATTAGACATTATTATGCCACATCTTGATGGTTTAGCTGTTTTAGAAGCGATGTATAATGACGATCGTTTATCAGATACACAAGTGATCATGTTAACTGCATTTGGACAAGAAGATGTAATGAAGCAAGCAGTGACATACGGAGCTTCTTATTTCATGTTAAAGCCATTTGAATTTGATCAATTAGTCGCTAAAATTATGCATTGTGCAGGACAACAAAAATCAGAAACGCACAAAAGAGAACGATCAAATGTATTGCAACCAACTGTTACTAGCTTAGATAAAGTAAATCAGCGTCAATTAGATACGACAATTACTGCCATAATTAAAGAAATTGGTGTTCCAGCTCATATTAAAGGATATTCTTATTTACGTGAAGCAATACAAATGGTTTATTGTGATATCGAATTACTTGGTTCTGTGACGAAAATATTATATCCGGAAATCGCGAAAAAATTCAATACAACACCATCTCGTGTTGAACGTGCTATTCGTCATGC
>DEQI01000251.1:4748-5620 GCA_002360295.1 Planococcaceae bacterium UBA3370 | reverse complement strand
TATAACTTACGGCACCAGCTTCAAGTGCAGGGTATACTTTATCATCATCTAAAAAGCTTGTTACCATCATTACCTTCGCGGTTGGCCAAGCTTTTAATATTTGTGCTGTTGCCTCTGCACCTGTCATAATTGGCATGACATTATCCATTAAAATGATATCCGGTCGAAGTGAAAGGGCTTTTTCGACTGCCTCTTCACCGTTTTCAGCCTCACCAATTACTTCGATATCAGGCTGAGCAGAAAGGTAGGCTGAAACACCGATACGCACCATTTCATGATCATCGACTATTAAAACTTTAATCAAGTTGCTCACCTTTCTTTTGAGGTACTTTAATTTCTACGATTGTGCCTTCTCCTGGCACTGAAACAATTTTATATTGACAGCCAATCTCTACCGCACGTTCGGCGATATTTTTTAAGCCATAAGAAGTACTTTTTTCGCTTTCACTGTTAAAACCGCGACCGTTATCTTGTATTCGAAGAATAGCATAATCATCACGTTCGACTAGTAATAGCTCTACTTCACTTGCTTTTGCGTGTCGGAGAGTATTGGAGAGCGCCTCTTGTGCAATACGGAATAGATGGTCTTCTTCTGCTTTTGTTAACTTTATTTCCTCAAGCTTGTATTCAATATGAAAATATACTTTTTGCTGCAATTCTTGTATTAAGTCCGATAACCCTTCTGCTAAAGATTTATTGCGTAGGGCGATTGGGCGAAGATGGAGAAGGAGTGCTCGCATTTCGAGCTGTGTTTGTTGAACAATTTTTTCAACTTGTTCAAGCTGTCCTTTTATTTCATTATTTTGCTGCTGTTCAGTTAGAGCAGATAACATCATGGAAGCGGCAAAAAGTTGCTGTGAAACAGAATCATG
>DEQI01000251.1:1777-4545 GCA_002360295.1 Planococcaceae bacterium UBA3370 | reverse complement strand
TTTAGCGACAATAGACATCCACATACTAATAACAACAGATATAGTAATGATGGTGCTCATGATCGTAAATACTAATGGCATTTGAGCAAATTGTTTGTCGATAAAAAGCATCCAAACATCTTCCTTTGGTAAGCCTATTACTAGTACAAAAAAGCCAAATGACATGATGGATAGTAAAATAAATAAAATGAATGCTCTAAAAAGGAACCCGATCATGTGCGAGTCACCTCCACATCTCCGAACCAAGTAGTAACATAGATGACTAAAAGGCGCTTTTCATCGGCTTGACCATCTTCAAATTGTAAGCTTTCATTTACTAACCGTTTTGGTTTTTCATTCAAGCATGTGGCTTCACCATAAAAGGTTGAATAATGCAGCCTTATTGTAACCTCATATGGAACAACGATTTGAACTTTTCCAATCGTTTGCTGGATGGAAATAATCGATTTACCAGCAGGAAGTATGGTTTGAGTTGTATCTATTACAATATCTCCAAAGAATCGCTGTAATTGTACATCTTCCCATTTATAAGCTTCTACAGGCGCAGGCGTTGTTCCGATAAATGTGTTTGTTTTTGTTGAAGAAGTCCAACCTTGATCTGAGACTTGAATCCATTCTTCTTTTTTGGTTATCTGTTTATAAAGTAAGTACACAATAAGTGCAATCATGTATAAACGTAAAGTCCATAAAGTTAAGAGAGAGATTAAAATAAAAAAGCCACCGATATATAACATATATTTACGTTTTCGATGAAGTCCCAAATAAATACAGCCTGCTCCAATTAGTAAATTGAACACAGCTCCATTACTAAAGAGTGTAAACTCGATTAACATAATTAATAATAAGCTTAAAAATAAAAAGGTAAATTGATCCGTCGTAAACTTTGGCAATATGTTAGCCTCCTTCCGAATGTATTCATTCAAATCGTTTTATACTATCGATTCAGTATAAATGTTAGAAAGAAGTTCTTTTGAACGCACAAAGGGAGAAGGTAAATTGACCCTCTCCACTAATGATTATTCTACTATAACATGATTTTGTTGTTGTTCGTTAGGTACAGTCAAATTTTGTTGCTTTTCTAATTGTGCTAAACGTGATTCGAATGTTGTCACTTCATATTTTTTATCAATTTTTGACGCTAGGTCATCTATATAAAGTGAGATTTCGTCAAAGCTTGTGTCTTCCTGCTTATTAATAATTTTATCCATTTGATAGTGCGCACGTGTGACATTTTCCTTGCCCATCAATTCTAACTGACGAACTTTCATATCCTTTATTTTATGTTTCATCGTCTCAAATTTACGTTCTAAAGCAAAATATTCAGCTGTACAAACGTCGATACTTGATAGTAATCCAACTTTTCGTGCTGTATACGCGTCAACCTCGCCTTGTGCAAAGGCTATTAAGTCTTCCTCTCCGCATGCACTTGCTAAAACTAGCTGCTGTTCACGTTTTACAAGCATGCTTTCTGTTTCTTTTAATTGAGCTTCCAGTTCTTTTTTAAGCTGGCCTTGTCGTGCTAATAATTTACCTGTTTGTTCTGTTTGATGTTCTGCCTCACGAATATATTGATTTAGTAATGATACAGGATTTTTTTGTTCTTTCTTATCAAAAAACTCATGTAAATCTGCTTGTAGTTGATATTTGAAACGTGTAAATAAGTTTGCCATAATCATTCTCTCCTTTTATTCAAATACGAAGTGTAAATTGGGGGATTTTGAGCAGATCTAGCTCCGCGCCCAGCCCCTCGAGGACGCTCCAGTCGTTCAATCTAAAGCGAAAAGATGCTTTCGTTTGCTAGCCAGCAAGCAGCTGTCGGGGCTGAACAGGGCGCTTGCGCATTTCTTTATGAAATTTTTGCCCACTCTTTTTCAAAATTAGTGAAGGGGTCATCTTCTTTAGAAATAATCCCTTTTTCTTTTTTGTGATTTTTATAAACAAAATACACAATAGCGATGGCGATTAATCCAATAAAGGCTGGGATGTTTGAAATCGCACTAATGACACCTGCTAAAGCAATGGTCGCACTCATAATTTTGCCGAAAAGAGAGGTGCTCTTAGTGTAATAATGTAAGCCAGCAGCGAGTAATAAACCTGAGAATAATAAACCGACCATTGGTATTAGTAAAATGAAGGCTGTTAATGCTGCGAACGAGCCTACACAAAAGTAAAGAAATTTTTTCATATTGTTGTCCTCCTTGATTTGATACCTTTATGTTACAGGACGATTCATTTTCTATTAACGACCTGTGAATGTATCTTTCTCTATGTCTAGAGGCTGAGTAACAATCAGACCGATAAGTAATAATAAAGTGAATCTTCAATCCGTGGGGGTTTTCCTTTTCATTGAAGTGGTGGTCTTACTGCCCGTTAATCTGCAATAAAAACAAACAAACAATAGAAAGCGTTGGGAAATTAGTGTATAATTCATTTTGAAATGCTCTAAAGAGAGGGAGAAGAACATGCAAGTATGGCTAGCAGTACTTTTAATCATTATTGCGTTAGTAGGTGGAGCTGCATTAGGCTTCTATTTAGCACGTAGATATATGATGAAATACTTAAAAGAGAATCCACCAATTAATGAACAAATGATTCGTGTAATGATGGCTCAAATGGGACGTAAACCATCTGAAAAGCAAGTTCGCCAAATGATGGCTCAAATGAATAAATTCCAAGATAAATAACAAAAGGGTATTCAAGTTACCTAACAAACTGTTCACTTCCTTTTATCATTATTTTTTTAAAAAGCATGAAAAGGATAGGAGCTG
>DEQI01000251.1:0-1611 GCA_002360295.1 Planococcaceae bacterium UBA3370 | reverse complement strand
GCAAAAACAAAATCGTATAAGGCTCATCTGGGAAATGTAATGATACTTTGGTAAAATATACTTGCGCTATAGTTGCGTCACATCGGGAAAAAGGGGCGAAATACATGACACAAGAGGTAGTTATCGTAAGTGCAGTTCGAACAGCAATCGGGGCATTCCAAGGATCATTAAAAAATATTCCGGCAACCGAGTTAGGGAGTATTGTTATTAAAGAAGCGATTGAACGCGCAAGTATTCCATCAGATTTAGTAGATGAAGTTATCATGGGAAATGTTTTATCGGCAGGCTTAGGACAAAATCCGGCGCGTCAAGCATCATTAAAAGCCGGGTTGTCACATGCAGTACCTGCCATGACCATTAATAAAGTTTGTGGCTCGGGATTAAAAGCGGTACATTTAGCCGCACAAGCGATCGCTGTTGGGGATGCAGATATTATTGTTGCTGGTGGCTTTGAAAATATGAGTCGGGCGCCGTATGTTTTGCAAAATGCACGTGAGGGTTTTCGTATGGGAGATCAAAAGGTAGTAGACACGATGATTCACGATGGATTATGGTGTGCGCAAAATGATTATCATATGGGGATTACGGCAGAAAATTTATGTGATGCTTATTCGATTTCACGAGATGAGCAAGATGTCTTTGCTGCAAGGTCACAAGCACGAGCTGCTGCTGCGATTGCAAACGGCAAGTTTGCAGATGAAATCGTACCAATTGAAATACCACAGCGTAAAGGGGAACCCATCATTTTTGCAACTGACGAATACGTTAAGGCCGGTACAACAGTGGAAAAACTAGCTAGCTTACGTCCGGCATTTAAGAAAGAGGGGTCTGTTACAGCTGGTAATGCATCGGGTATTAATGACGGCGCCGCTGCCCTTGTCATTATGTCAAAGCAGCGTGCTACAGAGCTTGGTTTAACGCCTATGGCAACGATTTTAGCCAATGCGAATGCCGGAGTTGATCCACAAATAATGGGGACTGGTCCAATAATAGCTGTGAAAAAGGCATTGGTAAAAGCGAATAAATCGCTTGAAGAAATGGATTTAATTGAGGCAAATGAAGCGTTTGCTGCGCAAGCAATTGCTGTTGATAGAGAGTTACAGTTTAATCATGATAAACTAAATGTGAACGGTGGAGCAATTGCACTTGGACATCCAATCGGTGCAAGTGGTGCCCGCATATTAGTCACACTATTACATGAAATGCAAAAACAGGACGTGAAACTGGGACTTGCAACATTATGTATTGGTGGCGGGCAAGGTGTTGCAACTATTGTTCAACGTTAATGAAATAAGAAGGTGAATAAAGTGGGTAAAAAAAATAAAATGGGTCAAAAGCAAGCGGCACAACCGAAAGTTGAAAAAGAACAAGCAATGACATTACAAGATCAACTAGGTAGTGATGTTTTAGCCAAATTAAAAGCTACTAAACAGACGCTTGTTAATAAAGAAAAAGAAGAAGAAGAAGAGCGCCAAGCACGACTTGCATTTGAACGTAAGCAACGTGAAAAAAATATGAGCTTTGAAGAATTATTAGAACAATACGGTGATAAAGGGTCAAAGTTTTAAAACGTAGCACGGATTGACCGGATTAGTGTACTTCCGTATTCTT
>DEQI01000128.1 GCA_002360295.1 Planococcaceae bacterium UBA3370 | reverse complement strand
ATATTGACGCCAAAACCGAAAGCGAGAGATAATTTTTCTTCCTTTCGTGTAGCCAACATAGAAAATGTTTCGTCTGTTACTAAAAAAGCAAAAATGCCTTTTCGCCATTTTGTGCTTTCTTCCATTTTTTCATTTAGAGAGGCAGACATTAAAAAATGACGGAAATTGACGACAAATGTATTGAGCACAATAATGAAAGGGTCTACCCCTTTTGTTAGCAATGTTAAGGAAATATACTGTGAAGCGCCGGCGTAGACAAAGATACTCATAGCTGTTGCTTCGAGTAAAGATAAACCGGTTGATTTTGCAAGCAAGCCAAATGTCAATGCGACTGGAAAATAACCAATTGCAATCGGCATGCCTGCTTTTAATCCATTAAAAAATCCATTCGTTGTCATTTTCGTCCCCCATGTGAAATATTAGATTATAATAGAATAAAGCACCTGATGTTTTATATAGTATACATATGTCAATTTAAATAAACAATGGGGTTGTGAAGGACTATGGAACAAATGAGCCGGAATATAGGCTTTCAATTAAAAAAAATACGTCATCAAAGGCAGGCTAGTCTTGATGATATTGCAAAAGCAACTGGCGTGAGTAAAGCTCAGTTAGCGCAAATTGAAAAGGGAGAGGCCAACCCTACTGTATCTACCATTTGGAAAATAGCGGCAGGTCTTCGTGTTTCATTTTCTTCACTACTGCAGCCACCTAAAGAGAAAGTACAAAAGTATAGCAGTAACTCGGCGAATTTTGTCGCCGAGGAAGAAGGTAAATATCGCGTTTATTCCATTATTCCGTATGATCCTGATCGTGGCTGGGAGTTTTATAAAGTAGAAATGGAACCAGGTGTTATTCATCGAAGTGAAGCGCATACTGATGGTGTAGAAGAAACGGTCATTGTTATTCAAGGACAAGCTACCATTCATTTAGGTAGTATAGAAGAGGAGCTTGGTACAGGAGATACACTTCTGTTTTCTGGTGATCAAGAGCATCATTATGAAAATCCAACAGCACAATTAACTATTTTACATTTAATACTGCAATATAAATAGAGGTGGAGCACTTTGGAACACTGGTTTACAATTGATACGATCGAAAATCTGATTAAACAATATCAAATGCTTGGGCCCATATTTAGCATCTTACTTACAGCTATAGAATCGTATATTCCGGTATTACCACTCGTAGTCATTGTCATTGCGAATGCCAATGCATTTGGTGTACTATTTGGCTTCCTTATTTCATGGGCTGGCGCAACATTTGGAGCATACACGTTATTTTTAATCATAAGAAAATTTGGTAAGCATCCGAAATTACAAAAGTATATTCAACGAGAGCGAGTGCAAAAATTAATTAAGTGGGTTGATATGAATGGTTTCACGCCGTTACTCATTTTATTATGTTTTCCATTTACACCTGCGATTATAGTCAATATCGTTGCAGGCTTGTCTAATTTACGTAAGCAATATTATTTAATCGCCATTGTGGTCGGCAAATTTATTATGATTGCAACAATGACAGGCATTGGCTATGATATAAGAGCTCTATTAACTGATCCAAAGAAATTAATATTGGCGATACTCGTCATTACTCTTTTATGGTTTGCTGGCAAGCATTTTGAGAGTAGATTGAATAAAAAAGTGGAACAAGATTTATGTGCTATAGAAAAGGAAAAACAGTCTAATATTTAGGCTGTTTTTTTACATGTAGTTGTGCATATGTAGAGTAGTATGTTGTAATGAAAATGCGGTAATGATTCTTAAACATTGTACGAACATATATTCTGTGTATAATAGAAACTAAGGGGGGATTTGTGTGTCATTACGTATTATTTCGGGGCGAGCTGGAACGGGCAAAACGACCTTGATTCAGCAAGAAATTGTACAAGATTTAAAAGACAATCCATTTGGCTCTCCAATCTTTTACATTGTGCCAGACCAAATGTCATTTAAGGCAGAGTATGATTTAACTAATAAATATGATATTCAAGGTATGATGCGAGCACAGGTACTAACATTTAAACGCCTCGCCTGGTTTATTTTACAAGAAACAGGAGGCATTGCACGGGATAAAATAGATAGTTTCGGTTACCGCATGCTTATTCGCCGTATTTTAGAGGATAATAAAGAGGAGTTATCTCTTTTTAAAAGAGCAGCCGGTAAGCGCGGATTTACACAGGAAGTGGAGCAGCTACTGCGTGAATTTAGCCAATATGATGTGACAAGTTCATCCATTATCGAGATTATTGCAAATTTAGAGGCAAACAATGCGCCTACCACGTTAATTTCTAAATTGAAAGATCTTCAAATTATTTTGCAGCAGTTAGAAATGAACATTGGGGATAGTTATGTAGATGGAGAAGGCTTTTATCCGATTTTAGTAGAGCAATTGACTAACTCTTCCCAAATAAAAGATGCTCATATTTATATTGATGGGTTTACTGCCTTTACTGTGAGGGAGTTTGCGATTGTTGAACAATTACTCACTTTAGCAAAACATGTAACGATTGTCCTTCCATTTGATGATGTGCATGCCGCTAGTGAACCAGAGGCATTATTTCACCGTGCTGCATTTACGTATGATAAGCTCATTCATTTTGCCTTGACAGAAAATATACAAGTCGAATCGAGAATCCATTTAGAACATGGGCATCGATTTACGAATGCTGACTTAGCACATATCGAAGCTAATTTTCATGCTCCAGTGCCAGAGACAAAGCAAGCAACGGGTGCTGTACAAATAATCGAAGGGGCGAATCGCCGAGCAGAAGTACAAAGTATTGCCCGGGAAATAAAGCGTCTCGTTTCGGAAGAACAGTTTCGATATAAAGATATTGGCATTATGTATAGACAACCTGATGTATATGATCCGATTTTTGCTACAACTTTCCAACAGTTTGACATTCCGTTTTTCATGAATGAGAAACGACCTATGCTTCATCATCCTTTCATTGAATTCATGCGCTCATCTTTAGAAGTCATTACAACTAACTGGCAATATGAACCGGTTTTTCGTAGTGTTAAAACCGATTTATTTTTCCCTTTACAGTCGAATATTAGCGATTATCGTGAAAGCATGGATATCCTTGAGAACTTTGTGATTGCAAAAGGGATTATTGGAAACCGCTGGCATGATGAACAAGTGTGGCATTATAGACGTTTCCGCGCACTAGAAAAACTAGGTAGTGTTCAAACAGATAGTGAGTTAGAAATGCAAACTCAATTATTAAATGCAAGAGCCATTATTCAAACGCCTTTAATGAAATTGCAAACTGCTTTAAAGCAAGCAACAACAGGGCTGGAAATTGGACATGCTTTATATGCGTATGCAGAGGATTTGCAGTTATATGAAAAATTGCAAAAGATGAAGGAACAAGAATTAGAAGGTGCCGACCTTGATTTAGCGAGTGAGCATGACCAAGTATGGAACGGTTGGGTCAATGTGTTGGAGCAATTCGTATTGATGTTTGGTGAACAACAAATCTCATTAGAGGATGCAGCCAAAATATTGGATGAGGGCTATGATTCTCTCCAATTTTCGAATATTCCACCAGCCATTGATGAAGTAACCATCTCCACTGTGGAATATTCTCGATTTGATAATATGAAAGCGATCTTTATTATCGGGGTAAATGACGGTGTATACCCAATGCGTATAGATAACGAAGGATTGCTCTCAGATGTAGAACGAGAATACTTTGATGAAATTAGTTATGAACTATCTCCAAGTTCAAAAAGTAAATTATTGCAAGAGGCATTTTTAATCTACCGGGCGATGACATCACCAACAACTAGGCTAACTATTACTTATCCTGCAGCTGATGAAGAAAGCAAAGCATTACTGCCGTCTCTTTACATTAATCGCTTGCACAAATTATTTACTGTCGATGGGAGAAGTACACTGCCCCATGTAAAAGTGTATATTGATCCAATTGAAGAAACTGATATGGAGCGGATATTAACATATATTCGACATCCTGGAGCGTCAATTGCTTATTTAACGATGCAATTAAAGCAGGCGGAAAATAGACAACAGCTAGCGC
>DEQI01000250.1:5496-10130 GCA_002360295.1 Planococcaceae bacterium UBA3370 | reverse complement strand
CTTAATACTAATATACGAGGAGGGAGCAAGATGAAAAGTTTCATTACTTATGTAAATTATTTTAAAGCCTATTTAGCAACGCAAAGTAAATCAGCACATACAATCAAACAATACGGGTTAGATAGCTCACAATTTATACGCTTTGTTAAGGAAAATAAATATGACATGATAACTGAAGAAGTCATTAAGAAATATAAAGTGCTGCTGCAAGATAATTATACATCCATTCCAACGATTAATCGTAAGTTGGCTAGTTTAAAAAGCTTTATAAAATTTTTGCAACATAGAAATTTAATGAAAGCAGTAGATGAGCAGCTTTTTTTACCTTTTGAAAAAGAAAACAAGGAGCTTCATCTTTTATCTCTAAAACAAATAAAACAAGCATTAGAAGTATGGAATAGCGCATATGAAACAACAAATGATCAAGAAGTACAATGGATGGCCTTACGTAACTATTTAATTATGCGTTTCATTGCTGGACTCGGGATTAAACCAAGTGAAGTAGTTCGAATGAAGTGGTCACATATTTTGGATGAACAGGTACGCATACTTACCAAAAAGCATTTTCGAGATTTATCAATTTCTAGTGACATGTTAAATATGTTGGAAATATTTAAACAGAAAACTTTAGAACTTTTTCCAACACCATTTGCAAAAGATTTTATTTGGCTTGGACTAGGGAATAAACATGGCGAGCCCATTACAGTGAAAACAATTGAGCGTTTATTTCTACATGTGTCAAAAACGGTCGGCTTTAAAGTTACCTGTACAAATGTTCGTTATTTCGCGATTCAAGATGATTTACAAACAACAGATGATGTTGATCTATTAGTAGATAAATTTGGATATGCTCGAAAAAGCGTATTAACCGAACGAATCTCCCGGATGTAAAATGCTTTTATAAGCTATATACTTTTACTAAACCTTTCAGAAAAGCTGAAGGTTTTTTTAAAATGGGATAAATTTATAGTGATTCTATTTGTATCTGTTTGTTGGGGTATTTGCCATTGTGTTCGAGTTCTTTGGACTTTCGTGTGCTTTTCTTTAGGTCAAGTTCGATTTTACTACTCTTGTGTTCACTTTCCTATCTGGTGCGTGCGCTTTCACACTTTGTATTTTTCATTGGATAATTATGACAATATTAAAATGATGATTGATAAAGATAAACTAGCAACCCTTTATATAAAAGTGTAGCATTAAATCCATACCATACTATTTTAAACATCGAGGCTTTACTTAAAGATCATGAGCTACTTAGAGGATTTTAATTCTTATGGTGCTAAATAAGCAGTTCATTTAATTTGATAACTTTTACAATTGTTTATCGTCAATTATTGTGAAAAGGGGTGTGTTAATTGAATAAACAAAATATTGATGTTCCGATAAAATGTACAGGAATTGCTACTGTTTTATTAAAAAAGTTTGAAAATGAATATAAAGTTTTACTCTTAAAAAGGGCTACTTCTGTTCTTCGGAATGTTTGGTGTTATATTGGGGGCAGTATTGAAGAAGGTGAAAATGCTTGGGAGGCTGCTTTAAGAGAAATTAAAGAGGAAACTGGGATTACCAAAGTATCATTATATACCTCTAATCAATTCGACCAAATTTATTCACCAAATGAAAATTATATATATATTGCACCTGTTTTCGTTGGGTATGTGGAAGAGAAACAAGTAGTGAAATTAAATGATGAACATAGCGATTATCAATGGCTATCATTTGATCAAGCGTTAGAAACTGTTTCATTACCTGGAAATGATGATATTCTACTGTCTGTTGAAAAACATTTTGTAATGAAAAAACCTCCAGCATTTTTACGTGTCGGAAATTAAAGTATTTTCTTAAATAAACAGGCTCTTTAGTGTATTTAGATTTGAAAACCAATACAAGTTCCAGTTCAGTATTTTGAACTGGACTTTTTACTTTTATACAAGGCACTCTAATTGTAGCTTGAGGTATTCGTATTAATGACATTTTATATTTAAATTAATGTTTTATTTATTTTCAAAAAACTTTTTTCGAAGTTGTAGGTCTAATAGTTAAAGACAATTGAAATGAGGTGAAACTTTGGACGAGAAAATACTAGTGAAGAAAGCGATAAAAGGTGACAGTGACGCATTTCTAGCAATAATGCATTCATATGAAGAAGCATTATATCGAACAGCTTTTTCATATTTGAAAAATGAAGAAGACTCACTGGAAGCCATACAAGAAGTGACATATAGAGCTTATCGAAGTATAAAAACAGTGAAGGAGCCTACCTATTTTAAAACTTGGCTAATCAGAATCATGATGAACTATTGTCGAGATGTTATCAAGAAAAGTAAGAGGGAAGTACTGGAGGAAAGAATACTTAATATACAAGGAATAACCGAAGATTTTACTTTTTTAGAGGTTGAGGAGGCACTTTTACATTTATCCGATTACGAAAGAGAGTTATTACATTTAAAATACTTTGAAGATGTGAAAATAAAGGAGATTGCCGTAATGTGGAATACTCCTGAAGGAACAATCAAAACGCGTCTACATAAAGCCTTGCGGTCACTTAGGGCAAAATTTGAAGAGGAAGGAGAGGTTAAACGTGTTTGAGGAGGAAAAAAAGATTTTGGAGCAAAGAAAGAATACAATTGATCAAATTGAAGTATCAAAGGACAAGTTGTATGCTGCTGTGCAAAGTGGATTCGATAAAGCCCAAAAAGAACGTTTATCAAAAAGAACCAAGGTAATAAAACGGAGTTCATGGTCAATAGGCATTGCCGCAATCCTTCTCATCTCGTTTATCACCTCATTGAATGTTTCTCCTGCGTTTGCTAAAAAGGTTGCCTCTATACCAGGGATGGAACGCATTGTTGAAATGATACAAAAAGATAAGGGCTTAGCCGCAGCAGTTGAAAATGAGTTTTATCAACCATTGAATCTTTCTCAAGAAAAGGGTGGTATTACAGTGACCCTTGATGGAGTAATTGCAGACGAAAAGGGTATGGTGATTTTTTACACTGTGCAATCAAAAAAGAAAAATCTACCTTTAGAAATCGATTATCTAAAATTAAATAATGAATATAACGGAAATTTGCCTGCATCAGATACCACATTCTGGAGTTCGGCTCCACCAACTATTGAAGACAATGTATTTAGTTCCATAATGACACTTGAAAATTTTGGGAATCATATATTTTGGGATGGTAAACTTTTATGGTCAATTGGCTTGAAGAATGGAGATAAAGTGGAGCATTTCCAAATTCCATTTATGTTTAAAAAGTCGGATGTAGCAAGTAAAACATTTGATTTAAATAAGGAAGTTACGATTGAAGGGCAACGAATTAAAGTTGAAAGAGTAACAATCAACCCAATTCGTGCAGAAGTTAAATTAAAAATTGATTCGAATAACTCTAAAAAAATCCTTGCATTCGATAATTTGAAATTTATTAATGATCTTGATGATGAATGGATTCTAAATAATAGAGGGACTGCGTTTGGAAGTATAGATGGAAGTGAATGGACCATTACACTCCAAAGCCCTTACTTTAATAACTCTGATAGCTTAAAACTAGTGTTTGGAAAAATAGAAGCAATTGATAAAGGTGATGCCTTTATCCTAATTGATACTGAAACTAAAAAGTTTTTGAAACAGCCAACAGAGTCGATTTTTACAAATCTAGAAGTTGAGAATAATAAAGTGCGTTTTATAATGGATGTGAAGGGGGATTATACAATGTTAGTATCCTCAAGTTTTTTAGATAATGAAGGCAAAGAATTTTTTATAAAATATAACTATTCTAATCCATGGGGGAGAAAAAATTATGTGAATGGATCATTGATGACAACGGATGACAAAGGAATAAAACTGGAGTTTGAACTTCCAACGGACTCACTTAAAAATCCTCTACGATTCGATATTTATTCTTTCCCATCCTGGATAGAAGAAGATGTAGAGATCGAAATTAAATAGCTAAATGAGGTAATAAAATCGACTTTTATTACAATCTAATCAGTTTCATAAATTTAGAGCATGTTTTGAACATATCTTTTTCAGAATATGCTCTTTAAATTTGATATTCAACATTATCACATAAAAATACATAGAAAATTTACACACCTAACATACAAGGGATGTGTAATTCCAAGTAAGGTGCTACAATATACTAAAAGAATGGGAGATGATAGCATGCAAATATCATTAATGGAAGCATATATTATAGAATCTTTAAAAACTAAATTTACTTATGAAGAAGTAGAACAACAATTAATACAAGGGGATTTATCGGCATTTGAAGATTTAAATTTTGATTTAGCATTATTACAACAATTATTTGAAAACAATCCAGCTGGTTTTAAAGAAGCATATACCCATTCTTACTCAGTTAAATTTTTAACAATGAATGGTCTAAAAAATATTCTACGTTTGCGTTTCGGTATTACAGAGGAAAACTATGAAATACGTGAATTCGGTGTATACGGTGTAAAAGTAGATCCGGATACCGAAAAAGAGATTGCTTCTATTTTATCATCAAATTGGAAAATTACTCGACAAGGAGATACTATTAATCTTTTTGTTTAACTTGACAATATATTGTTCTTTAGATAAAATGTGCAACAAGATAATAAGTAAGTTTTCTAGGGTTCCGTAACGTTAA
>DEQI01000250.1:535-5297 GCA_002360295.1 Planococcaceae bacterium UBA3370 | reverse complement strand
ACACCTTTCGAATGGATTTTAACAATCCTTTGTATTATTTTAAGTTTCTATTTAATGATTCACGCTAGTAGCAAGCTTCCAGTAGGCACGGTATACGCGGTATTTGTTGGTCTTGGTACAGCGGGAACTGTAACATCTGATATGATATTTTTCGATGAACCAGTTCAATGGATTAAGCTTTTATTAATCGCCGTATTGCTAGCTGGTGTATTAGGGTTGAAACTTGTTTCAGGTGAAAAGGAGGTATCCGAATAATGGCTTGGTTTGCATTAATAGCAGCTGGTTTATGTGAAATGATGGGTGTTTTTATGATTGGTAAAATGTATCAAGATAAAAACTGGAAACCAGCTGCATTCATGGGTTTCTTCTTTACACTTAGCTTTTTTTTATTAGCTGTTGCAATGAAAACATTACCAATGGGAACAGCCTATGCTATTTGGACTGGTATTGGAGCTGCGGGTGGTGCCATACTAGGAATGATAGTTTATGGTGAATCAAAAGATTGGCGTAGAATTTTATTTATTGCGATGATTTTGAGTGCTACGATTGGTCTTAAATTAATTTAAAAAAATGACACGAGCAACCCGATTTTAACTATGAATCGTTGTTGCTCGTTTTTTAAGTGCCATTGGATCGACAATGATATAACTTCTTCCTTCTTTCTTTAAAAAGCCCATTTCACAAAACTGAGAAAGTACATGTAATAAATGACGATACGAAACACCTAAATAGTCACAAACCTCTGTATGCTTTTCCTTATAGACACCTCCATCAGCAGATAACAAAATGAATTCTGCTAGACGATTTTCTAAAGGATAGGCAAGGCTTTGTGTAAATTTACCAGTAATGTGAGATGTTTTGTTTCCTAAAAATGTACATAAATAACGTAAAAAAATAACATCCGATAATAATAGATCCTTACATTTAGAGAGTGGTAATGCAAGACAAGTAGTGATGCTCATTGTTTGCACACCTTTCGAATAGTAGTCATTACTGAATAACTCTATTTCACCGATAAATGCGCCAGGCTGCGCAAAGCTAATGAGTGCTACTTTACCATTTCCTTGTGTAAAATAGACTTTCGCTTTTCCTTCCACTAAATAATACAAATATTGAGGGAAGCTCCCTTCATGATTGATCCACTCACCACGCTCAAATTGATGTACTTCTATTATGTCGGTTACATCAAAGGAGAATAAATGACTGATAGGGAATTGGTCTATCACCTTTTTTTTCTGTTCATTTTGTAGAATTTGCATAAAATCTCTCCTAAATATGAGATATCTCACATTATTTTAAAAGGATACGTGTTATTATGCAATACAGACGGAGGGATTACAATGAATAATCAAAGATGGATGTCCCAAAACTTCTTTACGTTTTTCATGACTTGGGGCATTTTCCTACCTTATTGGACGGCTTATTTAATTACAGGGAAAGGATTAACGGTTCCAGAAGCAAGCTACATGATGAGCTTTGGTTTAGTGGCAAGAGGCTTTTCAACATTATTTATTTTCCCATATATTTCGAAAAAGTGGAGTAGTAAACGTGTTTTAGATTTTCTTGCAGTAGGGGCTTTTATTTCAGCATTTTTATATATTCCGGCAAACTCCTTGCCTACAATCTTACTCGTGACATTGATCTTCAGTATTTTTTATCCAGCCTTAATGCCAGCTTTAGATAGTATAGCAGGTCAACTTGTTCAACACGGACAATTACATTATGGAAAAAGTAGATCATATGGCTCTACAGGTTTTGTTGTGATGGTACTGATCATCAGCATGGTGACAGGTAAGTTTGGGGATGGCTCTATTTTATGGCTTATGTTAATAGGTTTAGC
Source organism: Planococcaceae bacterium UBA3370 (assembly GCA_002360295.1). Taxonomy (GTDB): domain Bacteria; phylum Bacillota; class Bacilli; order Bacillales_A; family Planococcaceae; genus Metasolibacillus. The sequence continues at coordinate 3,457 of DEQI01000250.1, read as the reverse complement.
TTTATTATTACTATTAAATGCAAGACCTGCTCCTGCCGTATTATTGGAGGCACCAAAATTACAATCTAGCAGCAAATTCACTTTAAAAGGCTTATTTAAAGTGAAGTACTTCCCAATCGTTTTATTGATCGGTATATTGCTACAAGGTGCACATGCATCCTATTACAATTATGGTTATATTTATTTGCAGCAGCTAGGTGTTGAAAAATATTTTATTGGAATCATTATTAATATTGGTGTATTATTCGAGATTTTATTTTTCGCGAAAGCGGATCGATTATTTAGTCATTGGAAACCTAGCTCATTATTAGTCCTTGCGGCAACAGGCTCGACAGTAAGATGGTTACTTGTATCCTTAATACCATCCATACCTGTGTTTGTTATTTCTCAATCCTTGCATACATTATCATTTGCTATGGCTCACTATGCGGTTATTTTATTCTTTACCCAGCATTTACCGAGGGAGCAAATGCCAAATGCTCAAGGAATGTACAATGCATTAGCTATGAGCTGGAGTACAGCTGTGCTCACGTTATTCGGAGGATTTTTATATGAAATCGAGCCGCGCTTTGCCTTTTTAGGAATGGTTGTCTTTTCACTTCCGGCATTATTACTATCAATTTATTTAAAAAGAAAGATTGCGTAAACAGTATGGATTTCTTCATACTGTTTTTTTATTGGGCGTGAAAGCATGTATGTCAAAAATTATTGGCAAAATAAATAGCTAGCTATATTATTAGCGAGGTAAAAAAAGTGAGGGATACAAATGAGAAAGACTAATCAAGAACCTGTCGTGTTAACACATTTAAAAATGGTTGATCACCTTGCTAAACGTATGGGTGATGAACATTTAAAGCAAATTGGTTTAACGCAAAGTCAAGCAGATGTAATTATGTTGCTAGCACATGATAAAGATAAAGTGTTTCACCAACGTGATATTGAACGCGCATTAAATTATACAAACCCTACCATTACAGGATTATTAAATCGGTTGGAGCAAAAGAATTTTATTGTTCGACAAATAGATTCAAAAGATTCAAGAGCACGGATTATTAAGTTAACGGATACTGCTTTTGCTGTTTTAGAAGAAATTTATCAAAGCATTCGACAAACAGAACAATTGCTCCTTGAAGGATTTACGAAAGAAGAGATAGACATATTCATACCATTAATGTCTCGAATGGCTAAAAATGCATTACGTCATGTGTAATGCACACAATTTTATACATTTAAATAGGTAGCTATATTTTTTGGAAGGAGTTAACTTATGCAACAAAAATATTTAAAAAATGCTGGATTGATCACATTAATTTCAATTCTATCGATGATTCCGCCGTTATCGACTGACTTATATATGCCAGCATTACCTGAAATGACGACTTATTTTAATACATCGTCTACATTAATGAGCTTTACGATGACAATATTCTTTATTTTTATGGCAATTGGTATTTTAATTTTAGGTCCATTAAGTGATAAATACGGCCGTAAACCAATATTAATTGTCAGTATCTCCATTTCTTTGTTATTCAGTGCCGTTTGTGCATTTGCTCCAACTATCGTATTACTGATTCTTGCACGCGCCGCTTCCGCATTTGGTGCAGGTGGTATGGTAGCTATTTCCACAGCACTAATCAAAGACAGTTATAATGGAAAAGAAATGTCAAAGGTACTATCTGTTACACAAGCATTTATGTTAATTGCACCTATGTTAGCACCTCTTTTAGGAGCTCTCATTTTAAAAGTGGCTGATTGGAAAATGACATTTATTGTATTGGCTATTATTACTGGTATCACACTTGTAGGGGCATTCTTATTGCAAGAAACATTGCCAGTGAGAGAACGTACACAAAGTAGTACAATCCAATCCATTCTAGGCTTAAGAAACGTGGCAAAAAATCGTAGTTTCTCAAGTTTATTATTAGTAGGGGCATTTATGGCCGCACCATTCATGGCATACTTGGCACTTGCCTCTTATATTTATATCGATGGTTTTGGTGTTTCAGAAACAACATTCAGTCTGTTTTTCGCCATAAACGCTGCTGCCTCGATTTTGGGTCCTGTTATTTACATGCGATTTGGGGCACATTCTGTGAAAAGAGTAATTAATGTGGTGATTATGTTGGCACTTATTTCTGCTGTATTAATCATAACAGTAGGAAATACGGGTCCAATTATTTTCTTATTATCATACGTCATTTACTCTATTGTAACTTCTTATTTCCGACCAATGATTTCAGATTTATTATTATCTGCTACTAAAACAGATGTAGGAGCAGCATCTTCCGTAATGAATTTTGGTTTTACCGTTGTTGGTAGTATTGGTATGGTGATTGGTTCATTAGCATGGAATAGTTATACTAGTGGATTATCGATTACAATGCTGATTTTTATCTCCATCACAATGATTGTTTGGATCTACATCTTAAAAGCAAAATCCATAAAATTTGATTGGAAATAAAAAGTTCGTCATACCAAGTCATCACTGAAAAAAGATAATAATTAGAAATAGAATTCGGTAATAGCACTCTCCTAAGAAGGAGAAGTGCTTTTTTTATTGAAATTAATAGACATGATTGAAAATAAAGGAGGGTTGTTTAAATGGATAAAGTTATCGTTAAATTATTAGGAAATTATTTGATTGGTATAAAAAAAATCCTGTGTTATGGACTCCAGTTATGAACGGTTTGGTTAGACAACAAGGGGGTGTTAAAGGTATTCCTACGAATCACTTAAATCATATGACAGGAGGGTTACCAAATGTAGTGGTTGATGTCGGAATTATTGGTCAATTCTCTGAGAATCCATTATTATATGTTTTAGGAGCAAAGAATTTACCAAATCGATATGAAGATCAATTGGCAGATGAAATTATTGAAGAAGCCATGAAATACCTATATGATGAGTATTTACATCAATTGT
>DEQI01000250.1:0-461 GCA_002360295.1 Planococcaceae bacterium UBA3370 | reverse complement strand
TAAAGATTTTTGATGAAAATTACAATCAAATTGGGTCCGAATCACGCGATGAAGTACATAAACAAGGTTATTGGCATGAGGTATTTCATTGCTGGGTATTGCAAAAACAGGATGAAGAGTGGCTCATCTACTTCCAGCTACGAAGTAAAAATAAAAAGGATTATCCAAACCAATTTGATATTACAGCTGCCGGTCATTTACTAGCTAATGAATCGATAGAAGATGGAATTCGTGAATTACATGAAGAAATTGGGTTAGTAGTAGCTTTTAATGAATTAACTTCCCTTGGTGTTATTCATTATGAAATGGATAACGAACATATAAAAGACTATGAGTTTGCCAATGTGTTTATTTATAAACTACAAGGAACAATAGAAGATTTTCAATTGCAGACTGAGGAACTTGATGGGATTTTTTGTGGAAAGCTACATGATTTTATTCAACTTGTTAATGGGTTACGA
>DEQI01000275.1:4279-7811 GCA_002360295.1 Planococcaceae bacterium UBA3370 | reverse complement strand
AAGTTTGGGGACACAATAAAACACTTAAAACATCGTTATATCAATGTTTTAAGTGTTTTTTCTTTATATAATCTATATACAGTTTTTTATGCACAATTGATTGAAGCTATATATAACAAGGTTTTAGCGATGTTCAAAAAAATTTGAACTAGTGCACGTTTTGAATAAAATCTTGCATACGCAGCCGATTCCTTAACGTTGTAAATCACCCCCCTTTAACTTATCCATTAAATGAAAGGTGAGTAAATATTTAGTTTGATATTCAATTTACGATTTTTTCAACACAATTTACAGATAAAATCGGGCCTAATTTGAGAACCACTCATTTAAACATCTCTTTTTGATTGTAACCTTGAATAACCTCTGTTTTCCAAAGCCAGATTGACCTTGCTAAAAACCTCTTCCATACAATCCCCATCCAGTCTTTAGAAATCATCTTATGAAACAATTCAAGCGTTTGCCAAACTGTAGTACTTCATTTTTCAATAAAAAATAAGTAACAATGTCCCGACAATAAAACAATAAATGGAGAAGTAGGAAAGCTTACCGTTTTTCATAATGCCCATAAACCAACGCATTGCAAAATATGTCATCACTAATGTTGCAAGGAATGTTGCTATATAAGGGATCACTAATGCTTGCTCAGCTGGATGCTCAACAAAATCTTTCACACCTAAAACTACCCCACCTAAGCTAATAGGTATGTATAACATAAAAGAAAAACGTAAAGCCGTATCTTGCTTCATCCCTACTGCCATCGATGTAATAATGGTTGCTCCAGAACGGCTAATACCTGGTGTTAACGCAGCTGCTTGCCCGAACCCAACAATTATTGCATCCTTTAACGTTAAATCCCCATCACGCTTTGTTCCACGCAAATTACGAATAAGCCATAAAGCAAATCCCGTAATGAATAATGTGATAGCGATTGTTGTCATGCTTGTATTTTCAGCTATGACATCGCTAAGTAGAACCCCTAATACACCAGCTGGAACCGTTCCTATAATAACAAAAAGCGCAAACTTGAAATCTGCTAAATAACGTCTGTTTTTCGTTTTCAAATACTGAATGGTATGAACTATTAAACGTGCTATATCTTCACGAAAAATAAAACAAATGGCTAGTAAGGATGCCGTATTCGTTAAAATAGCAAAGGTAAAACCTTGTTCACCCATCCCTAATATTTCACTTACAATCATGACATGACCGCTCGACGAAACTGGAATCGGTTCAGTAAATCCTTGAACTAAGCCAATAATAATATATTTAATCAACAAAACAATATCGAAATTTTCCATATACAGCTCCTTTTATGTAATGACGATATGGGAATATTCACTCCCCTTATATATATAAAAATAGCTAGGGAAAAATACCCTAGCTCATGTATTATACTTAATTTCCAACCGTATTCAAATGATCTTCTGGTTGTTTTTTTACCTCAATAAATTTTACAGAATGATCCTCTTTTTCATAAATAGAAAATAAGTAATTTTCATGCTCAAGAATAACATCATCAATTAAATCTGTATTCTGTGAAAAATACCATCCACCGATTGTATCAATATCGGGATGTTCAATATCAATATTTAGCAATTTAGCTATATCATCTAATAATACTTTGGCATTAATAATGTAATGGTCTTCTTTTACTTTTCGGATATCCGCTATTTCATCCGTATCAAATTCATCTCGAATTTCACCGACCAATTGCTCTAAAATATCTTCAACTGTTACTAAACCTGAAGTACCACCATATTCATCTAGTAACACGGCAATGTGCGTTCTTTCTTTTTGCATTTTTGCCAGTAATTCTTGGATAGCAATCGTTTCAATCGATTTAATAATCGGGTTAATATAATCTTCGAGTCGGAAAGTTTCTTCTGTTACGCGTTTGCTAATGCCTTGTGTTAAAAAATCTTTAATGTTAAAAAATCCGACTATATTATCACGGTCTCCATCAAAAACAGGATATCTAGTATATCGTTCTTCCGTAATGGTCGTTACAACCTCATGAAATGAAGCTGTACTATTTAAACCAACAATTTCAGTACGTGGAACCATAATTTCACGTGCGATCGTGTCGTCAAATTCAAATACATTGTTCACGTATTTCAATTCATTTTTATTTATCTCGCCACTTTTGAAACTTTCAGCAAGCAATAAACGTAATTCTTCTTCTGTGTGTGACATCTCATGTTCACTTGCAGGCTTCATACCAAATAAACCAACTAATAATCTAGCGGATCCATTTAAAAACCATATGAATGGATATAAGATTTTATAGAACATGATAATTGGTTTAGAAAATGCAAGAGTCACGGCTTCTGCTTTTTGAATAGCTGCTGTTTTTGGTGCTAATTCTCCGACTACGACGTGTAAAAATGTCGCGATGATAAATGCCCCACCAATTGTAAAGTAATGAATATAGTCTGTTCCGATACCGATTGATTCAAATAGAGGGTGTAATATAAACTCAAATGTTTTTTCCCCTACCATCCCGATACCTAATGCTGTAACTGTAATACCTAATTGACAGGCAGATAAATATTCATCTAAATGCCCCGTTACTTTTTTAGCTGCTACTGCCCCAGCTTTTCCTTCAGCTACTAATTGGTCAATACGTGATTGACGCACTTTTACAATTGCAAATTCAGTTGCAACGAAAAATGCAGTTAATACTAATAAAATAATAAATATTGTCAAGTTTATAGCGGTCGTCAAATAATTGTCTTACGAATTACCGTAAGACTTCACCTCCTAAGGGATTAATAATAATAATGATTGAATTAGCGCCATACTTTCTGGCTTTACATTTTTTAATATCTGCTGTTTATCTTGCTGATCTTCTTTAGACAGCTGAGTTAGCAATATGGCCACATCTTTTTCAAGTTGTTGCATTTGAACACGTATATTTTGAATATCAATTTCTTCCATTTCATTATGAAGTAGTGCTTTTATTTGTTCTAATGTGAGTCCTTCATCCTTTTTCTGTTCAATGAAGTGAAGCTGTTGAACCGCTTCTATTGAATAATAACGATAATTGGAACTAGAACGTTGTGCTTTTAGCAAGCCTAGATTCGTATAATAATCAATTGTACGCTTCGTAATGCCAGTCATATTAGCTAATTCGCCAATTTTTAGCTTCTCGTTCCCAATGTATTCCCTCCAAACTATCACGTGATAGTTTTAGTATACTTGTTATAATAATAAAAATCCAATAGCTTTATACGATATTCACTCTTTTTTTACATAAAATTTTATTTTTAAAATAGACGGAACTTTTTCTCTTCTCATACGTTATTATAGTTTTTAGTATAATAGTTCACTCTATGTTTGATTTTCTATTAACTTGACGTGTATGTATAAAATAATTTGAATACATTTTGTGCGAGGAACTAAAATTAAGATACACATCATAGTGTCGGATAATATGTAAAAAAGGTATTTGACGTTCCATCAATATAAATAGTAAAATCGAGAAGATTATTGTAAAATAGTCTTGTACTATATAAAGGGACGTGAATTATTT
>DEQI01000275.1:0-4213 GCA_002360295.1 Planococcaceae bacterium UBA3370 | reverse complement strand
CCTGGTGATGTACCGATTACACCTTTCCACGGCTTTATTGATTTTCATAAAATCACACGCGAAAAAGGTGGCATATTCTTTTTCTATAATGAAGCAAATGAGCTTTTATTCGTAGGAAAAGCTCGTAAAATTCGCCAACGTATTAAAAAACACTTTGAAGATAATGTATCTCCAATGAAAAACCACCGAGATGAAATTTTCAAAATTGAAGTGTATGAAATTGAGGACCCAATGGAACGCGAAATTTACGAAACGTATGCAATTAATACGTTTCGTGCTAAATACAATATCGATAAAGTATTTTATTAAGATTAAAATTAAAAATGAAAAGACAGTAAAACTCACCAGATTAGGTAAGTTTTACTGTCTTCTTTTTAATTATTCGCTAATTTCATCGTGCCATTTTTCGCTAAGTTTACGTGCCATGAAAGGGCTTTCTCTAAATTATGCGGTGTATGATGACCACCAGTTAACGCAAGCGCTTCCTGATAATAATTCCACATTTGTTGCTTGTAATCTGGATGTACGCAGTTTTCGATAATTAATGGCACACGTTCTTTCGGTGCTAAACCGCGTAAATCGGCTACCCCTTGCTCTGTCACAATGACATGGACATCGTGTTCCGTATGATCAACATGTGCGACCATTGGCACGATAGAAGAAATAGAGCCACCTTTTGCATAGGATTTCGTCACAAAAATGCTTAGACGTGAGTTACGCGTAAAGTCTCCTGAACCCCCGATACCGTTCATCATTTTTGTTCCCGATACATGTGTTGAGTTCACATTCCCATAAATATCTACCTCAAGCGCTGCATTAATAGCAATTAAGCCCAAGCGACGAATCACTTCCGGATGATTCGATATTTCTTGTGGACGTAACGTTAATTTATCAGCATACTTCTCGATATTACCAAACACTTTTTTCTGTAATTCTTCTGAAATCGTAATGGATGTACAGGAAGCAAATGACACCTTTCCAGCATCAATTAAATTGAAAACCGAATCTTGTAATACTTCTGAAAATATTTTTAAGTCTTCAAATTCTGATTGTAAGAAGCCCTCTAACACGGCATTCGCAACAGACCCAACACCTGATTGAATAGGTGCCAATTTATTTGTAAAACGGCCTGCTTTAATTTCGCTACGTAAAAAGTCTAATAAATGATTAGCCATCGTTTGCGTTTCATCATCTGGTGGAACAATTAATGACGGCGCATCTTTTTGCTCAGAAATCACAATCGCTTTAATTTTTTCAGGATTAATTTTTATACCGATTTCTCCAATGCGGTCTTCGGCTTTTAATAATGGAATAGGACCGCGCTCCCCTTGGTTTTCAGGAATATATATATCGTGCACACCTATTAAACTATCTGAATGCGCTATATTTAACTCTATAATAATTTGATCCGCATATTTTGCATAAATAGGTGAGTTTCCGACAGAAGTTGTTGGAATGATATAACCATCCGCTGTAATAGCTGTTGCCTCAATGATCGCAAAATGAAGTGGTCCAATAATTCCTTGTCGAACTAATTCTGCATTATGTGAAAGGTGAGCATCTACATATAATATTTCACCTTTATTAATTAAATTTCTAATGACAGGATCACCTTGATATGGAGCACGCTTACGAATTGCCCCTACTTCAGCTAATTGCTGATCCACTTCAGGCCCAAGAGATGCCCCCGTGTATACATCAATTTGAAGTTGCTCTTTTTTTGCTCTCTCTACTAGTGCTAAAGGTACAACTTTTGCATCACCAGCACGTGTAAAACCGCTCATCCCAACCACATCGCCATTTTGAATAAGTGCTGCTGCTTCGTCTGCCGTTACTACTTTGTCCACTAAACTACTAATACCGATTCGTTTTTCAATTGTTAGCTCCATTCAAATCTCCTCCAACATCATTTTTTAGAAGAATAAATTATTCTTCTAACTTTCTTTATATGCACGAGATTTGTTTTTAGAACTAAAAAAAGCTAGTTTTTTTAATCAAACCAGCCTTTTCTTATAAACCATATAACCATTGAAATCGCAATGACACCCATGACAGCTAAAATATAAAAATAACCATGTGCCCACGTTAACTCAGGGATTTTTTCGAAGTTCATTCCATAAATTCCTGCAATAAAAGTTAGTGGTGCAAAAATAGCCGTAATTATGGTTAATGTTTTCATTACTTTATTCGTTTGATGAGAATTAAGTGAAAGATAACTATCACGTATATCTGCTGTTACTTCCCGATTGGATGCGACCATTTCAGATAGTTTTAGAAGATGATCATATATATCAGAAAAATATTCCTTTCTCTCTACAATGCGATTTAAATTTAAATGCTGTGAATTTAACATTCGATATAGGAGATCGCGCATTGGATTCACCGTATGAAGTAAAATTAATAGTCTATTCCTCGTTTCAAATAATTCGTTTAATAAACGGTCCATCGACTTTTTATGTGTATTATCTTCGAGTTTACGCAGCTCTTCTTCTATTCGATAATGGATAGGAAAATAATGATCCACTATTTTATCTAATACTTCATAAAACACATAAAACGGATTCCATTTATCAAAGTTTTTTAAAGCGAGTACTTTATTCCATACATTTGTTACTTCTATTGACGGCGTATGATGAAAAGTAACAATAAATTTTTCTCCAACAAAAAAATCGAGCGCGTCTTTCAAAATGGTTTTTTCATCTTCCCGAATGATATGCGTCACATAAAATGTGTATTCACTGTAATAATCTAATTTGGGTCTTTGTATTTCTTGAATACAGTCTTCTATTGCTAATGGATGGAAATGAAAAATATCTGCTAATAGCTGCACCTCTTCAGATGTGGGCTTATTATAATCAACCCAATACCATTTATACTTTTTCAGATCGACTTTGTGTATGTTCGTTTCCGTTTCCAATTGATTATCATTTGTTATTCCGATTATTTGAATCATTTTCTACACCTTTTTTTCTTTAATTTACCCGTTTCGTACCCTATTCACTCACGTTTTTTCATTTCGTTAAAATAATTGAAAAAGGACGGGCATACATTTTAGAAAAAAGTTAAAGGTGGTCTTTATGCAAACTGCACTTTTATATATGGTTTTGTTACGTATTTTATCAGGAAGTATCGATATCTTTGCAGCAATGCTTATGTTTAAATTAAATAATTTAGAAAAAGCCTTTATCGTCAATACATCACTCGCATTTGTTGGTCCTATTATATTCATAATAACGACGGGGATCGGATTAGCAGGACTTAGTGATAAAGTTTCGATTGCTAAAATAGTATGCCTTTTTAGTGGAGTGCTTTTAATATTCATTAGTTTACGAATGAAATAACGGACAATCCTTCTGTCGATTTATACTTTGTAAAAAGTATCTAAAATAAAATCTTTGTCAGGTATATTGGTCGCTTTAAAATCTTCAATGAACCGCTCATAGTTATAGTTTACTTTGATTATTTGGAAATCGATTGTATCATTTATTGTACAAAGCCCATATTTCGCAAAAGTTCCTCCATTACAGCCTAATGAACCAGGATTAATGAAAATTGATTGATTATTTTGGAATAAATGAGTTGGATGATGATGACCAAAGCATATACAATCATAGCCTTTGTATTGTTGGAATAGGGTCTCCATATTTTCAAGTGATGGATCTACTATTGATTCAAAAGGGTTTTCATGAAACATTTTTTGCTTCCCTCTTAATGCATAATGAGTAAATAAAAAATGTTTCGAGCCAAATTGCTTTGACATTTCTCTAGGGAGTTGCTTTAAAAATGGGATAAAGCTTTTATCTAAATTATGCAAAATCCATTCATGATGGTTTCTTGTCGATTCATGGCTTTTTGGATACGGTAATGAATCAAAAAGTGTGACAATTGCTTCATCATGATTACCTGAAACAAAATAACAATTATTTAAATTTGTAAGGAGTTCCAACACTTCATTTGTTTGATGCCCGATAGCAATTAAATCACCTGTACAATAGATTGCTTGCACATTTTGCTGATCAATATGTTGTAATACAGCTCTCAACGCCTCGGCATTACCATGTATATCAGTTATTAAAGCAAATTTCACTTCACTCATTTACCTCTTCTCCTATGCCTTTAGTTCATTTTTTATAGCGATAATAAAAGTTCTTTATCTTCCGTATAAAGATGTTGTAGTGAAAATAATCAGTCGTGACATCAAAATCGCCTATAA
>DEQI01000277.1:2034-3102 GCA_002360295.1 Planococcaceae bacterium UBA3370 | reverse complement strand
GTTGCAGAAACAGTAGATGAAGCGATGACATTAGTGAATGAATTAATCGCGAAAAATGAACCTGCGTCAATCGGACTTGTTGGTAACTGCGCAGATGTAAATCGCGAGCTGCTAAAGCGGGGCATTATTCCTGATTTTGTAACGGACCAAACGTCAGCACATGACCCAATTAACGGCTATGTGCCGAATGGGATGACCTTACAAAAAGCATTCGCTCTACGCAAGGAGGACCCAAAAGCGTATGAAAAAAAGGCGAAGGAAACGATGGCAGAGCATGTACGTACAATGCTCGAATTCCAACAAGCGGGTGCAGAGGTTTTCGATTACGGCAATAATATTCGTGCCTATGCTCGTGAAATGGGTGTAGAGAATGCCTTCGATTTCCCAGGGTTTGTACCTGCTTATATTCGACCGTTATTTTGTGAGGGGAAAGGTCCATTCCGCTGGGCAGCATTATCAGGAGATCCGGAAGATATTTATAAAACAGATGCACTTGCCAAGGAAATGTTCGCTGAAGACGCAGTGCTCGTCAACTGGATTGATATGGCGCAGAAAATGGTGAAGTGGCAAGGCTTACCGGCGCGTATTTGCTGGTTGGGATATGGAGACCGTCACCGCTTTGCACTGCGAGTGAATGAAATGGTGGCGAGTGGTGAGCTGAAAGCACCGATTGTTTTTGGTCGAGACCATTTAGATTCGGGCTCTGTTGCATCACCAAATCGAGAAACTGAAGGCATGCGTGATGGCTCAGATGCAGTGTCAGATTGGCCGTTATTAAATGCGTTATTGAATACGGCAAGCGGTGCGAGCTGGGTAAGCCTACATCATGGTGGAGGTGTAGGAATGGGTTACTCACAGCATGCAGGGCAAGTATTAGTTGCGGATGGAAGCAAACTAGCGGCAGAAAAAATTCAGCGTGTATTAGTCAATGATCCAGGAATAGGCGTAGTACGTCATGCGGATGCAGGGTATGATATCGCCATTCGTACGGCAAAAGAAAAAGGCGTGAAAATGCCGATGTTAAAGGGTTGAGATGATGGCGAAATGTATTATGAACGCAAATGAAGT
>DEQI01000277.1:0-1960 GCA_002360295.1 Planococcaceae bacterium UBA3370 | reverse complement strand
GGTGTCGCTATCTTAATTGAGGGCGAAAACATTGTTGCTATAGGTCCACTTCAGCAATTGCAGGATGAATTTCCACATATCATGCAGGATGCAGAAATGATTGATGCTAGTGGAAAAATTGTGATGCCTGGATTAGTAGATTGCCATACACATTTAGTGCATGGTGGGACACGTGAAAATGAGTTTAATATGCGTCTCGGTGGTGCCACTTATATGGACATTATGAATGCGGGAGGCGGCATTCATTCGACGACTCGGCATACACGTGAGGCGAGCTTTGATGAACTGTACAAAAAAACGTTTGATCATTTAAATGATTTCCTAAAATATGGTGTGACGACAGTAGAGGCTAAATCTGGTTACGGACTAGATTGGGAAACAGAGCGTAAGCAGATGGAAGTGGCAAAAAAATTGAATGATTTTCATCCGATTGATATTATTTCTACATTTATGGGGGCACACGCCGTGCCAAAAGAATATACTGGGGAAGACTACGTAGACTTTGTGATTGACCATATGCTTCCACAAGTTGCCCAGTATCAATTAGCGGAGTTTAATGATGTTTTTTGTGAAAAAGGTGTTTTTACACCGGAACAGTCCAGACGTATTTTACTTGCTGGTAAAGATCTTGGTTTAACACCAAAAATTCATGCCGATGAAATCGAACCATACGAAGGGGCAGAGCTTGCGGCAGAAGTTGGGGCGATCTCTGCGGAACATTTACTTGTCGCTTCAGATGAGGGGATAAAACGAATGGCTGAAGCGGGTACAATTGCTGTGCTATTACCTGGTACTGCTTTTTTCCTGCGCGCCCCATTTGCTAGAGGCCGATTAATGATTGACTCTGGTGTACCTGTGGCGATTTCAACGGATTTTAATCCTGGCTCATCCCCGACCATTAGCTTGCCCTTTATACAAAACTTAGCCTGTTTAAATATGGGGATGACAATGGAGGAAGTATTGACAGCAACAACGATTAATGCAGCATATGCAATAAACAGAGGAGATAAAATTGGCTCACTTGAAGCACAGAAAAAAGCCGATATTCTTATTTTAAATGTTCCAAACTATAAACAATTACAGTATTTTTACGGCATGAATCATACGCATACAGTAATTAAAAATGGCCAAATAGTTGTGAAGGAAGGTGTCCTTGTTTTTGAATAAAGTGTAGGGAGCTTATATGTATTTACCTATCTATAACAAAATGAAGACTTTGAACAATTTTAGTCATATATGAAAAATACATCTTTAAATACACAATAAGTTAATTGGTTTTGCTATAAACTTTCCCTACAATTATGGTGTATTGGGGGAAAACAACGATGAACTGGCAAGAAATGCGTGACTTTTTAACTTTATATAAACAGGAAACAAATCAGCCTGAACAATGGCTTTCACAACGTTTACAATCCATTGAAGTAGAAGGCGAATATGTCCCTACTACTGATGAATTAACATTTGGTGCGCGAGTTGCATGGCGGAATAGTAACAAATGTATTGGCCGTTTATTTTGGCACGCTTTGCAAGTATTTGATGAGCGCGAGTTGTTAGAGGAGCAAGAAATATTTTTAGCTTTACTTCGTCATATTGATTTTGCTACAAACAAAGGGAAAATTAGACCTGCTATAACTGTTTTCTCTCCTAATCGAGTACGCATTTGGAATAATCAACTATTACGTTACGCGGGTTATGAAACAGAGGATGGAATTGTTGGAGACCCTGAATCTATTCCCTTTACAGAGCTTTGTTTAAAGCTTGGCTGGGAAGGAAGAGGGACTTCTTTTGATATATTGCCATTAGTGATTCAAATTGATGGACGGCCGCCAAAATTTATTGAAATCCCAACAGAATATGTGTTGGAAGTAACCATAACTCACCCAACATACAAAGGTATTGATGAATTAGGTTTGCGGTGGTATGCAGTACCCATTATATCGAATATGCGTTTTAATTGTGG
>DEQI01000179.1:1556-4117 GCA_002360295.1 Planococcaceae bacterium UBA3370 | reverse complement strand
TACTTGCTCCAGTGATTGGTTTTTCAAGTGGAGCTTTGTTTCTTCATTTTTATGATTGGAGTTCTGGGGGGACAGGGGAAGGTGCAGGCTACGGTGGAGCATTTTTAGGACTTATAACATTAGCTAATGGAGCTCTCATTCTGGTGATTGGAGCTATAATTGGGGTTATAAGGTGGATATTTAAATTTCGTAAAACAGTGAAATGATAAATCGTTATTTAAGTAACGGAGCAGTTCAACAAGGACTGATCATGTATACAAAGTAAATCCAAAAAACCTTCCCATCCTATTATCTAATTAGGCAAAATATGTATGTGTAACTTACTATTAGATGAAAAGGGGAATTTAACTTGAATATAGAAGCGATACAGAAAGAAAAAAAAGAAAAAGTCATTTCATTTTTTAAGGAACATTGGGGAAGTTCTGAAATGGTTATTTCATCAGGTATCTATCAGTGTGAAAATTTAAATGGTTTTATTTACGAAGAAGATCAACAGATTATTGGTTTGGTTACATATGTTATGAAAATTGATGAGATTGAAATCATTTCGTTGGATAGTATTCACGAAGGTAAAGGAATTGGAACTGCCCTAATTGAAAAGGTTGAAAATTTAGCGAAGCAAAAACAAATAAAAATAATAACTTTAGTAACTACAAATGATAATTTAAATGCCCTAAGATTTTATCAAAAAAGAGGGTATAGAATTACCTCTATTATCCCTAATGCTGTAAATGAAGCTCGAAAAATAAAACCATCTATTCCTTTAACGGGTAATTATGGAATTCCTCTGAATGATGAATTAGAATTGAATAAAATAATATAAAGTAACAAGCATGTTGATTTTCCTTTTTCTGTTACTGGTAGTTTTAGGAAACGTTGATTTCCTCTACGGTTGACTCGTTTCCGCAGACACGACTTCAACAAATTTATTTCGCCTAGTACTGGAGGTGAAGAATTTACTTATGATAGTATTTTTATTTATTAGTGTGTACCTAATGCCGATTTTAGCTATTATCTTTTGTATTAACCTCGTAGAAATAATTAAAAAAGTAAAAAAAGAGCAACCTACTGCTTCTAATACGTTTTGGTTAACAGTATCTTTTGTATTGATGGTATGGAGTATTTCTATGACGGCTTTCGCTTAATAATAAATACGCTATACAAACTAAATACAAGAAACGTTCCCAAATCAAAGCTTGGTGACATTTAAAACAGCACTCTGAGACGCTGCGAAAAATAATTTTAAAGAAGACTGTTCGGTCCACTTGTTCTGAATGGCGGTAACATATAAATAGAATCTCAATGAAATATTACTAAAGGAACTAAAATAAAAGATAATAAATACTTCGATTGAAAGCGTCCATATAGAGGTGAATTAATTGAATCTAGAAAGAAAAGAAATGATACAAGAATTACTGAATTTTTTCGGTAAATTACCAGAAGTTAATAGTGTTACATTAAGAGGTAGCATATTATCGGGCAAAACTGACCGATTTTCTGATATTGATTTACTTATTGAGGGGTCATTTTCTGATATAGAAAAATTTACCATTCTTACTTTGCAACGCATTGAAAACTATTTAGAAATGGAGTTTTTTGATTGGGCTACTAGTTTAATGCCCAATGAGTATATTGTAACTTTTTATCTTAAAAACACTTCTATTTTTTTGAATATTGATGTGCAATTTATTTCTAATTCATTAGATAAGTCTTCTAGCAAATTTATTAACAATCCTACACATCATTTAATTAAACTTTGGATTCTTAATTTAAAATATCTTCAACGCCAGCAATATGAAAAATTAACTATCAAAAAATTAGCCAGAAAATTAGATATTACTGACGAAGTCCTATCTTACCCAAAGATAATGCGTAAAATTTTTGAAAACATTAAAAATCAAAGTAATATGAATTTAGGCTTTTTTTTATTTGAGTGCGAAAAAGAATTAGAGATTTACGAAAATCAATTTGTTCAAATAGATTATTGAATAACCATACAAAATAACGTTCCCAAATCAAAGTTTTGGGACACATACAGAAAAGCTACAAACGTTTAACGCGTTTATAGTTTTTTTAGTGGAACATTACTTATACAGCTTTTTATACAGGGGAAGTAAACACTTGATATAATACCATTTACAGGATTATGCCTTATCTTCTAGTGTGTATAAAATCATGTATATTTCTTAGCCTTGTAAATCCTCATTTTCTAACTTTATTCCTCCTATAACTATACATCCTACTTCTAACACCAATAGACAAAAAACATCAGGCATGATGAAAACCACTACGAAAACAAGGTGTTTCATGCTTTCGCTCGCGTTTATAACATCCCTGTGCAGCTCTAAGCTTAATATCGTGGTGGAAACCTGCACCATCACACCACAAACTTAGCTATATATTGGATTAGAAAATAAGTCCTGATTTTGTATGAATTTAGTTGAAACGATATAATCTATTAAATACTAATAAAAGGTGGTGAAAAAAAAACTATAAATAAACGTTTTTGAAAAACAATTAATAGATATGGGAAAGATAAAGTATCTCGTTTAACCTTAGTG
>DEQI01000179.1:0-1494 GCA_002360295.1 Planococcaceae bacterium UBA3370 | reverse complement strand
CTGATCTATTAGGCTATTAATAATTAGTACCATACTACGTTTTGGAGGGAAATGTATGACAGGCACATCAATGCAAATGAAGTCTATAAAACAGCTTGGTGAATTAAAGTTAGTTGGTATTAGAGTTTTATGTGCTGGGGATCAGTATATTGTACAAATACCAAAAGCATCATTGAAATTAAATGAACGAATAAGTGAAATAAAGCATGTCATCAATCCGATGCAACAAATTGGAGCATTTGTCGTGGACAATGAAACGGAAGAGCAGGATGGTTATTTTATATGTGTTGAAGTTCAAAAATTTGAAAACATTCCAACTGATATGGTAACACTAACAATCCCATCTCAAACATATGCAGTTTTAAGACATAAGGGAGAAAATAAAAAAATCGTAGATGCCTATCATCACTTACATCAATGGATAGAAGAAAAAAATTACGATAGGCAAAAAAATAAATGGCATTTAGAAATTTTTCATAGCTGGGAAAATAGCGAAAATATAGATGTTGAACTGTTAGATACAATCGATTATTAGGAGGAGATTGACAATTTAGTTTATAATAAATTGAAGAAGGGAGTAGATTGTTATGAAGCATTTTGTAAAAAAAGAGCATGCGATTTATGCTATGAGTGCCGAAAATGATCCAGTGTTTACTGTTCAAGATGGTGACACAATTACGTTTGAAACCTATGATTGCTTTACGAATCAAATAACAGCTGAAGATCAAATCGTCGAAGCGTTAGACTGGAATAAAATTAACCCAGCAACTGGCCCTGTATTTGTTGAAGGTGCAGAAGAGGGCGATGTTTTGGAAGTGACCATTCATTCAATCGAAATTGGCGATACAGCAACAATGATGACAGGGCCCGAATTAGGTGTGTTAGGTGATGTGTTGCAATCGACAACGATCAAACGTGTGCCGATCAATCAGGATAAGCTGTTATTCACAGAGGATATTATCATTCCCATTAATAAAATGATAGGTGTTATTGGGACTGCACCTGGAAAAGAGCAGGGGGCAATTAGCTGCGGTATTCCCGATTTCCATGGGGGTAATATGGATACAACAGCGATTACTGAAGGAACTAAGCTATATTTACCCGTTAACGTACAGGGAGCTTTATTAGCTCTAGGAGATTGCCATGCAGCGATGGTGATGGGGAAGTATCGGTATGTGGTGCAGAAGTACCAGCAGAAGTGACCGTTACAGTTCGAGTATTAAAAAATCATTCTATTGCAACACCATACTTAATAAAAGATAATCAAATTAGTATGATTGCTTCTGCGAAAACATTAGATGAAGCCGCAAAAATAGCAACGAAAAACATGGTAAAAGTGGTTGAAACATTTGCAGGGTTAAAGAGTGATGAAGCTATTCACTTATTATCTTTAGCGGGAAACTTACGTATTAGCCAAATTGTGGACCCGAATAAAACGGCACGGATGGAATTACCTTTACGCTATTTAAAACATTGGAAATAGAATATAGCTAA
>DEQI01000363.1:3079-7932 GCA_002360295.1 Planococcaceae bacterium UBA3370 | reverse complement strand
TGTTGTTTGTAAGAGATAACTGATAAATGCCGCTCCCTTCATCTTCGTTTACATTTTCACCACCAAGAATAATCGTATTCCCATTAGGTCCAAATGCAATTGAATCAATATTGATGGCATTTATATTCGTTACCAATTTCATGTCATTGCCATCTAAATTCATTTCCTAAATGGAGTAGACTATTTGCCCTAATGTTCCATCATCTTCATTTGCTGCTGCAAATCTTGCCGTATTCTCTTCTTCAGATACAAATGCACCAATAATTTTGTTAATAGAAATATCATACATTTCTACAGCGCGATCAGGCTGTTCTGTATCAAATATAATAGCATCCTTTTTTTGCACATCTATTTTTTCAATCTTGGAAACAGGGAATGATGCCCCTATTATTTCACTGTAGATGGTGTTCCCTTCCTTATCACCAAATCTAGGAAGAAGTTGTGCTAAATTATCATTTGTAACTTGATATGTTTTTTTATCATTTCTGTCTAATAAATAGATTTCCCAAAGTCCATCACCTTTTGCACTTGTATAAGCAAGATATTGCTTATTGCCTGAAAGTGTTGCATGTAGCCAAACCTCTTCGTTACGTATTAATTCGTTTTCTTCATTTTTCTCTGGATTTAGCTCCACTACACTACTTTTTCCTTCATGATCAAATACAGAGACAATGAGTATTTCATTATCCTCAATATGTGGGCTCGTAGCTTCTTGCTGTTGACAGCCAAACAAAGCGAATAGTAACGACAAAAAAATGATACCCCTTGCACCCATTGTTTTCTTAGACTTACTAACAAATGCATACACGATGTGCTTCATCCTTTGCGAAAATTATTTTAGAAACTGCATGATTCATAACTCAACAAAAAACGCATTTATTCTCAAAATACAACATAGGTCTACCCTTTAGTCAAATGGTATTACTAATTCAGTTTCCATTTTATGTACAAATTGCTTATAGGTTTCATACTGTTGTTGCAAAATTTTATGAGCTTGCTCACGTTCTATCGGTGTAGTAGCTTCTTGATAATTTGCGATACTAACTGCGAAATTATTTTTAGCAGACAAATAGTCTTCAAAATATTCATTTTCTATCTGTTTCTCGACTCTTATCCCACCGCCTGTATGATTCCCTACATCTGCAAAGGCATTTTCTAATTGTTCGTATATGACTTGCCTTGTTTCTTCATCAAACTGTTCACCTTTCTCTTGAAAAGCTAATATGCGTTCGATTGGTTTTAGCAGTATAAAGTATTGATTATACAATGTACTTCTGTATTCATTTATTGTTTGATGTTGTTTAAAAATGACTAAACTACTGAATAGTAGACATAGACATAGTAAGCCGTAATAAAATTTTTTCATTAACCTAACCCTTTTCCTCAAAATTTAAAAGATACTTCCTTTCACCCCTAAACACCTATTTTTTAACCTTACGAATCTTATAATCTATGTTTAAAAAGTTCGGTCCAAAAATTTCCATTTTGTGAGTAGCTATTAATTGATTATCTGTAATAGCTTGTATTGTAAAATGCTCGCTTAATGGGAGTTGTAATACATATTTGCCTACAGCTAAATATATACCTGCTTCATTACTTGCCTGACTCGTTAAATGAAGCTGTCCGTCTTCCTCATATAAATATAAAATACCGATCATCGAAGAAAAAGGGAGCGGCAATGCTATGTTCATATACGTATGATCTGACGTATGCTGTGAGTATATAGCTGTAAATACCGTTTTATTGTCAATTGTGCGTATCCAAGCTCTGGGCTTTTCCCTACTATCCAGTTCGGCATCTACTACTACTATTTTTCCAGTCATCTCCATCTCTACACTTGAAAGCGGAAGATTAATTTGTTGTGTTACTATACTTATCCCTTTATAAATCACTGCAAACGGCCAAAACCATGGCTTCCATTGCACCCGCGCAAATAGCTGGTATTCATTCGTATGCTCATAAAAATGTGGAATAGCTTGTGGTAAATGTTCCGTATTCACAAAACGACTTAAATTATCTACTAGACCGGGATACGGTTCGTTATCAGTTGTTAATTTCCCTCTTATTCGACTAACAGGAAATTGAAATGATTGCTGATTAGTAAACGGTGTTTGAATTAGCCATCCTAAAACCGTAAAACTACCGAAAAAGAGACAATTGGTGTATCCATGGAATGTGAGCATATCAGGAATATCGACAATCGTTTGTCCAGTAAAATTCCCATACGCATATAAGTAAGACCAAACAATTGAAAAGCACACAGCAGCAATGGATAGACGAATAAAAATCCCTTGCCAGAGCGCGAACTTTGTACGTATCGTTACGCCTAATAAAGCATAAATAGCAACAATATAAAAAATGGCTGACAGCATTTCAATGGTAGTAGACAGTGTAATACCAATTGCCATTACAATTGGTCCCATAGTAATGACAGCGACAATTGGTTTGTAAAATTTGTTCTTTGTTATTCGACCTATTAAACCGACAGATACACAAAGTAGAAAGGCAGAATAATGGAAATGAATCGCCGTTAGCCAAGTGATAAGCGGTGAAAAGCCTGTATCAATACCCGCAATATAAGCAAAAAACCATGCTCCACCGATGACTAAATAGATGAACCCAATATCAATCGCTATTTCAGCTGTGTTTGTAAAACCTCTATGTAAGAATCGGCGTAGGCCGATCCAGCTAATAGTAGCAGTTGCTACGAAATAGAATGCAGCTGCGATCATTGAAAGTACCCCATTGATGTCAAAAACAATCATCGTAACACCTATCATCCCAACTGCAATAATCCATTTTTCCCATTTTGTGAGTTCAACAATACATTGTAGAATAAGTGGTACAAAAACCAACTGTGCTACCATTAAAAATGTGCCTCTTTATTCGCGATAACAGCACTAACAAACAGTATCATGCCGAATAAGGATAGTGGATTAACTAGCTTTCCTAAATTGCCCCGCATACATCATTAACCTCCCAAACAATGGATTATGGATGGACACATGTATGGTAAATACATTTCGAGCATCATCATATCCTTCTTCCACTATGACTCTTCCTTCAAATATTTTTGGCATTGGTGCTTCAAGCTTCCCTAAAACAAGACGCTGTATACCAGAACGGATAAGTAGTCGTCCTTCTTTAGTAACAGAAAAATGCAAATCAGAATAAAACAAGGAAGGCGAGCCTAAATAATCTTTCACCACTTGTCTTTTTGTATCAATTGTCATTTTTGCATCAAATCGACGGATTGTTTCACCAAAATAAAAGGTTCTTTCCCATTCCACCTCATACTCATCGTTATCCAAAACCTTACAACTATTACGAATAGTAAAAGGAATATTCTCACCAGACTCTGGAAACAGAAAATTGACTTTCGTCGCAAGCTTATAAAATGGTGTTAACATTTTGGTACCACTTTCAATTTTATGCATCATACCTGTCGCAATAAACGGTTCATCAATGGGCAGTAAATAACGCTCTTGTAATTTAGGATGTAGCTTTAGAAAATCTTCGCCCAATAATGTTTGATAAATCATTTTACTCATCTCGCTTTCTTTTACAGCTTTTCGCCGTTGGTAAATTATACTGATTCATTAATCCGATTAATGACAGAACAAGTAACGTCAAATTGAAAGTGACTACATTAAACGGTCCATCTAGCGTTGAGCTACTTGCAACAATCGCGCTTACCGTTAAAACGGGCAATAAAATTAGTTGGATGATGTAGAGCAGACGTTTTTTGATTGGCCATAACCAAAACAAGCTAAAACATATTTCAAATACACCAATCATTTGTACAGCAACCTTTGCCGTGCTTCCTTCAACTCCGCTGAGTGCTGAAAATAATTCGACTTCACCTGGATGTACACTCATTACTTTTGGAACTAACCCTTGATAAAACCAAATAAAGAAAAATAGTAAGGAAATAAAACAGGAAATAAAGAAACGGCGATATTGTATTTTAGGTGGCTCTCCAGTTGTAAGCCATCTTCTTAATACATCGAAGCTTAGCGCGGTTGCCCATCCCATAAGCGGTCTGAACAATAAGTCGACTGATTGCCCTACTTTTCCGTAGCGGACGTTATAATCGTATTGTGTCAAAAAAGTTAACGTATCCCCATTAGGTACATATTGCCAATATCCTTTTCCTTCAGCAATCGGAGAAATTTTTTGTTCCGTCCCAAAATGGAGTGAGGAAGTTCTTGTGCCATCCTTTTTATGATGGGTTCCCTTACTTTCTCCCCAACCTTCGACAGCCACTTGTGGTAAAATTTTTGTCTTATATGTAAATAATTGTGGTGCATCTTCTGATTCTTTCGGTAAATAGGTAATTTCAGAAAAACGTAAATCCCACTGCTCGTGCAATTTTGGGTTTTGTGTATATTCCCATACTCGATCGATTGAAGCATCCATCTCAATTTCAACATAAATAGGTTTCTTAGACATAATACCCCCCTTCCTAAATTTATAATAGTAATTTTAGTAATACTTGAACGATCAATAAACACACAATAGCGATTAATAGTCGATTGGCTATTTTTAATGGAACTTTGGGTAATGCCCATAATCCAAGCTGCGAACCATTAATAGATCCAACGGCCATTGCAATTGCATAATCTAGCTGAAAGAAATCAAATTGATAAAACACAAGAAAAGCACCTGTACAACTACCAAAAATTATCACTCTTGTCAATTGGACCGATCTTATGTAAGTATAATGTTTTTTCATGAAATATAAAATGCTAAAAGTAGAAGAACCTGGACCAAAGCCTCCATCGTATACACTAATAAAAAAAGGTACGAACCATTTATTTTGCTCTAATTTTTCTACATGATCTTCTATTTCT
>DEQI01000363.1:0-3047 GCA_002360295.1 Planococcaceae bacterium UBA3370 | reverse complement strand
TCTGTTTTTTATCGAAACATTTAAAGCTACAACTAATAGAATGGGGATTTTTGTAATGAGAAGAGCTCCTAAAGCTCCACCAAGAAAAGCTGCAATTATATACTTCATAATCGAATGCCAAGATAACCGCTTTTCATTTAGGAGATAAAACACACTTGTAAATGCTGCAATCCCTGAAGAAAATTTATTTGTCGTAATACTCATGTGAATGGGAATACCCGTTAACATCATAGCAGGCAGCGTAACTAATCCAGCACCACCTGCTAGAGTTCCTATAAAAGAGGCTGCGATTCCTATGACAACTAGCAACAGAAAAAAAGCATTATTAACAACACTTCACAAAGACTATCCTAAATCACTTAATTCGGTTGAGGTTTTCCTTTATTCGGAATAAAATAAAAAATAGAACTTTGATAGTGGTGTACAAATGAAGCTTATAAATTAGTTGTTTATAACAATAAGTGCTATAACAATCCTC
The DNA here is from genome assembly GCA_002360295.1 of Planococcaceae bacterium UBA3370. Classification (GTDB taxonomy): domain Bacteria; phylum Bacillota; class Bacilli; order Bacillales_A; family Planococcaceae; genus Metasolibacillus. The sequence continues at coordinate 2,569 of DEQI01000363.1, read as the reverse complement.
GTAATCAACTACTTTATTACTTCTATTATTAAAGTTTAAACAAAAGGATAAAAACTTTGACCAAATTTCAAATAAACTAGACGCTTCATTTACAGTACCACAAGATGGGAAGCACATCCTATGTATACTTGGTGCAAGTGCAGCGAAAGAAAGGATTGATAAAATGCGATTACGTAGTGGAGTAGTTGTCATTGAAAATGAGCAAGTGTTACTGATTAAGCGTGTAAAAAATGGTCGAACGTACTATGTCTTTCCAGGTGGAGGCGTAGAGGTAGGCGAAACGAATGAGCAAGCTGCTATACGGGAAGCATTTGAAGAAGTTGGTGTGTACGTTCAATTAATGGGTTTAATATGTGAAGTAGCATTTAATGGAACCCAATATTTTTATGAAGCTAAAATTTCTGGTGGAGAAGTAGGTACTGGATGCGGAGAAGAATATACAAATCCAGCTATTGGTTCAGGCACATATGAACCTGTGTGGATTTCATGTAATCAGCTTCCTGTACTTGATGTTCGTCCTGAAGAAGTAGTTGATTGGATTATTACAAGGAAATTTAGAGTAGAAAAATAGGAATTTAGGAAAACTTACCTTGCATTAACTTAAAATGATTACAAATCTAATGATTAAAAACGCTCACAACAATAGGAGCGTTTTTTGATGGAATATTTCAACTAAACTTCAAGCCAAAAAATGTTTACAGTTCATTTTGAAAACATTTTTCGTATTCATTTTTCATTAGCAAACTTTTACAAGCCAATCCTACTTCGTCATAAATCTCTTTATTCACTTCTAATTCTATACTCCTATTTGAATTTGGATAGGAAAGATCCTCATTTAAAATAGATAATGTATCATGATCCTTCCATTCCAAAGAAATATTGCTTTTTGCATCACTATAATAAACCGTTTTAACTTTATTTTCTTCATTATTATATGTAATTTCAACCCATACATTGACTCCACCAGCAGCACCACCATATGGTTCATAAAAAGCATTTGCTGTATATATTCCTGTAGGTGATATAATTGGCCCAGGTCCCTCTTGTGTATATTCCTTATTAATTGCATTAAATGTAAAAAAATAATTGCTATATACAAATAAGCTTAGAAATAAAAATGTAGCAGTTAAAGAAGCAAATAGTTGTTTATAAGGGAAATCATTCTTTTTGATAAAGAACATGATTAATTTGATAAAAAACATGATAAATAACAATATGGTCATTACGAGTACTAAAAAACTTATACTATTAAAAATATTTATACCCTCCAATGTCTTTCATTCAACTGTTTAGTATAAGAACATCATCCATCATTTATAGAACGACATTGGCCTTCCTTTAGTTCCAAACTTTGTTAGCGCGATATCTAATAGCAAAAAAAGAATACCAACTCTATTATGAATTGTGTACCCCATTTAAACTTGTTATTTAATGATTAGTTCTTTTAAAACTCCGTGTTTTGCTTTTATCAATAACTAAGATTGTCCTATTAGAAGTAATATACATTTCAATTTAAATCCGTCAAGTAAAGCTGTTTCGTTTAAAGTAAGAAATAAGTGCCATTAACCACATAGTGAGCAAAATATATGTCATCGCTAATATTAATAATTTACTATAAAAAAACATCGGATAAATAACAGAATAGAGTACTGCCAATAGTATACATGGCATCACCTTGCCAATTTTCGCATATTTCGCTTGAAAATGTAGCATTGGAATAGAAAAAAGTAAAATTAAATATAACATCCCATTACTCCCCTTCCCTCATTACCATTATTATACAATGAATTTGTTTAAATTTTCAAAAATTAAAATATCATCTTTTTTAACGAGAAAAGAAAATAAGTTGATGTCGTTCCAATATCCATACAAAAAAATTTTTCAATTAATGAATGCATCGTTCACCGTTTTCTCTTATTTCATTTGATTGTTGATCACGAATAAAGAAATGTTCTGTGGACTTGCTTGTACGGAAAATAACTCCTGCTTCAAAGCCTGCTTTCGAACGAAACACCCGGATTTTTTGTATTTCTTTTTGATTATAGCCATTTGCCAGTAAGTACTGTTCAATTTCATGCTCAAGCTCTACTTTACTATTAAAATCATATAACAAAATAGAAGCCGTTATTAGTACTAAAGATATAACTAAAGTAGTCACAGCTTTTTTATCATAATCCTCATTCCTTTTTAATTATGTATGAGTACTTCACTCTTTAATAAATCTAATGTTTCAGCGATAAATTCCTGATGTGAACTTGTATTGTCAATCCCCTCTTCTATACGGTCATAACGAAATGCTCTTATAATAGGGAAAAGCCATTTTTCTGCTTGTTGCTCCTCTTCTGTAAAAGGTCTTATGCTACGATAACTATCCATAAATAATTGATAGCGATCGAAAGAAGATTTGTCACCAAAATAATCTACAATCCAAGAAGTATAAACCGCAACAGCAACCGTTTCATTAATGCATACTTCATCCCCTGCAATATTAAAGTCAAAAATGGCTGCAATTTGCCCATCTTCTTTAAACAACAAATTATAATAGCAAAGATCTCCTTGTGTGGCGCAG
>DEQI01000034.1:28939-31526 GCA_002360295.1 Planococcaceae bacterium UBA3370 | reverse complement strand
GCACTATCTGGTGGTAACCAACAAAAAGCGATTATTGGTCGTGAAATAGACCGTAACCCAGAGTTATTAATTGCTGCATTGCCAACGCGTGGTCTAGATGTCGGAGCCATTGAATTCATTCACCGACGTTTAATTGAACAACGTGATAAAGGAAAAGCAGTGTTATTGATATCATTCGAATTAGATGAAGTAATGAATGTATCGGATCGAATTGCGGTTATTTATGATGGACAAATTGTCGATGTATTAGATGCGAAAGAAACAACAGAACATGAACTTGGCTTATTAATGGCAGGTCAAGCAAAAAAATCTTCAAAAGTAAAGGGGGACGAATAATATGAGCAATCGCGCAATGAATATTCTCGTTCCTGTTATTTCCGTAATATTAGGATTAATAGTTGGTGCCATTGTCATGATCTTATCAGGTTATGACGCGGTGGAAGGATACATGGCATTATGGAACGGAATATTTGGTGACACTTATACAATTGGGGAATCTATTCGCCAAATTACACCATATATATTTGCCGGACTTGCGGTAGCATTCGCATTCCGTACAGGTTTATTTAATATCGGTGTTGAAGGACAATTAATTATGGGATGGGCCGCAGCAGCATACGTTGGGTATGCAGTAGAAGGTTTACCTAAATTTATCCATTTACCACTTGCCTTATTAGCGGCAGCAGCAGCGGGTGCTTTTTGGGCATTTATCGCTGGTTTCTTAAAAGCGAAATTTAGTGTGCATGAAGTAATTGCGACTATTATGCTGAACTACATTGCACTTCATATTACAAACGCATTGATTAGAGAGTGGTCAGGAACAGATCGTACGGATAAAATTTTAGAAACTGCATCATTACGTTCTCCATGGTTAGAAAGTTTAACTGATTACTCAAGGCTACACTGGGGGATCGTAATCGCACTAATTATGGTGTTTGTCATGTGGTTTATTTTAGAGCGTACGACACGAGGATTCGAACTTAAAGCGGTAGGGTTTAATAAAAATGCTGCTGAATATGCAGGTATGAATGTGAATAAAAATATTATTTTAGCGATGACAATTTCAGGTGTATTCGCAGGTCTTGGTGGTGCGATGGAAGCATTAGGAACTTTCGGATATGCATCGATTAAGGGTGGATGGACTGGTATTGGATTTGATGGAATCGCTGTAGCATTATTAGGTGCTAATACGCCACTTGGAGTATTATTTGGTGCATCACTATTTGGTGCTTTAAAATTTGGTTCATTAAACATGCCGAGTGTAGCAGGTATACCTTTAGAAATTGTGTCGATTATTATCGCGTTAATTATCTTCTTCGTAGCTTCAGGTTACGTAATTCGTCTAGCGTTAGAAAAATTCGGAAAGAAAAAGGAGGGCAAATAATATGAGCTTTTTAGACGTATTATATTTCATCGTCCCTTCTGCTATTTTTTACGCCGCACCACTTATTTTAGCTGCGGTTGGTGGCGTATTCTCTGAGCGTTCTGGTGTAGTGAACATCGGAATTGAAGGTATCATGGTTATTGGTGCTTTTATAGGGATCATATTCAACTTATTTACATTTGACGTTCTTGGTGACTTTACACCATGGTTAGCGCTTGTAGCGGCGATGGTAGTAGGTGCAATATTCTCATTATTACTAGCGGTTGCAGCTATTTCATTCCGTGCTGACCAAACCGTAACAGGGGTAGCATTGAACTTACTAGGTCTTGCAGTTGCTTTATTCTCTGTAAAACTGATTTTCGAAGGAAAAGGACAAACTGAATTTATCTCAGAACGATTTTCTCGTTTTGATGTGCCTGTGTTATCTGATATTCCGTTTATTGGTCCATTGCTTTTCCAAAATGTTTATGGAACATCTATTTTAGCTATTGCAGTTGCTGTATTTGCTTGGTTTATCATTTATAAGACACCATTTGGTTTACGTTTACGAGCAGTAGGAGAACATCCTATGGCAGCGGATACAATGGGGATTAACGTAGCAAAAATGCGTTATATTGCTGTGATGATCTCTGGTGGTTTAGCTGGTATCGGTGGCGCTATTTATGCCCAAACGATTACAAATGACTTTAGTCACGCTACGATTAACGGACAAGGTTTCATGGCTATTGCTGCAATGATTTTTGGTAAATGGCATCCAATTGGCGCGATGGGAGCAGCGCTATTCTTTGGTTTAGCGCAAGCACTATCAATTGCTGGAGGAAGTATTCCTTATGTAAAAGAAATCCCTTCCGTATTTTTAACAATTTTACCTTATGTATTAACAATACTAGCTTTAGCAGGCTTTATCGGCAAAGCGAACGCACCAAAAGCGTCCGGCCAACCATATATTAAAGGTAAACGTTAATTGTAAAGCTGAAACAAACGTCTTATTCGTTTGTTTCAGCTTTTTTACATTTTACTCAGCCTAATAAAATTTTTTAGAAAAGGATGTTTTAGGGCAATTTGCACCATACTATATAATAACTTTGCATAACTATTACATTCGCATGTATAGTAGAGATGGTATGTATGATTTAAGTTCACTCCAAAAGTTAGGGAAGACATGATGAATAAAGCTTCTGTTGATTGAGGTGGAGCCAGCGT
>DEQI01000034.1:19918-28783 GCA_002360295.1 Planococcaceae bacterium UBA3370 | reverse complement strand
GGTATAGTTTTAATCTACATTTAGGTAATTCAGGGAGGTATTTTTTTGTTTTCAACAACACAATTAGCGAAGGGTGTTTCGCTACATATTAGACAAACGACCCAATTCAAAACGGTTAATTTTTCCATTAAATGGAGAAGGCCTTTAACTGAACAAAACGCAGCGGAACGTACTGTTCTATCCAATGTTTTACAGCACAGCAATGAAAAATATAAAACATCTGCAGCTTATCGTAGCTATTTAGACGATTTATTTGGAACGGTCCTCTATTTTGATACGTCTAAACGGGGAAATGAACATACGGTATTAATGAATGTAGAAGCAGTCAATGACCACTATTTGGCAAATGGTAATGTGTTAAGTGAAGTATTATCTCTTTTACATACGGCTATTTTTAAGCCGAATGTAGAAAATGGTCAATTTGTTTCTTCTATTGTGGAACGAGAAAAAGAAATGGTCTTACAGCGTATAAAGTCAATATTTGATGATAAAACACGCTTAGCTCAGCAACGTTTAACACAAATTATGCGACCAAATCAACCAGCTTCTATATCTGCAAATGGTACAATTGAAACTGTTTCTGCTGTAACACCAGCTTCATTAATGGAAGCGTATCAAAGCATGTTAGCGAACGATAAAATTGATATTTATGTTGTAGGTGACATTAATGAATCAGAAATGATTGAAAAACTGCGACAAGCATTACCGTTTACTGATCGTGATGTTTCATTGCAAAAAGAAAAAGCTGTGGATGAAAACTCTATACAAGAATATACGAAAGAACAGCAAGAAATGAAGCAAGGTAAACTGCATATAGGGTATAGTGTTCCTGTTTATTTTGGTGACCCTGATTTCCCTAAAATGCAAATCTTTAATGGGGTATTTGGTGGCTATGCGCATTCCAAAATATTTATGAATGTTCGTGAGCGTGAAAGCTTAGCATACTATGCATCAAGCTCCTATGCCTCACACTACGGTCTCGTATTTGTACTTGCAGGAATTGAACCAGTAAACGAAAAGAAAGCCATTGAAGTAATTGAAGAACAGTTAATGTCCATTCAAAAAGGTGAAATCACTGAGTTAGAATTAACTCAAACGAAGGCGATGTTAATTAATCAATTAAAAGAAGCGCTTGATTCCGCTCGAGGTCAAATCGAAATTTTTGATCAATATAAAGATTTAAATGAACCGTTCTCAATTGCTACTTGGACAGAGCGTTGGCAAAGTGTAACAAAAGAAGATGTACAACAAATGGCAACGCAAATAAAGCGTGAAGCGATTTATTTCTTATGTGGCAAGGGGGAGTAATAAATGCAAACAATTGAATTTAAACAATTAGATGAAACACTTTATTATAAACAGCTAAAAAATGGTTTGGATGTATATATATTGCCGAAAAAAGGCTTTTCTAAAGCATTTGTTACATTTACAACGAAGTATGGGTCTATTGATCGCTCATTCGTCCCTATTGGTGAAAAAGAACCTATAACTGTTCCAGATGGCATTGCTCATTTTTTAGAGCACAAAATGTTTGAAAAAGAAGATGGGGATGTATTCCAAAAATTTAGCGAGCTTGGTGCACAGGCGAATGCCTTCACATCTTTTAATAGAACCGCTTATTTATTTTCTGCTACGGATCATATTTATAAAAATACCGAAACATTATTGAATTTTGTACAAGAGCCGTATTTCACTACTGAAACGGTCAATAAAGAAAAAGGAATCATCGGTCAAGAGATTACGATGTATGATGATTTACCAGATTGGCGATTATACTTTGGCGCCATTGAAAATATGTACGTCAATCATCCAGTGAAAATTGATATTGCAGGGACGATTGAGTCAATTGATCAAATTACAGCAGAGCATTTGTATACTTGTTACAACACTTTTTATCATCCTTCGAATATGCTACTATTTGTGATTGGTGCAGTGGACCCTGAAGAAATGATGACTTTAATTGAAAAGAATCAAAATAGCAAATCCTTCCCGCAGCCAACACCATTAACACGTATATTTGAGGAAGAGCCGGCAGAGGTGGCGGTAAAAGAACGTGTAATGCATATGGATGTGCAAAAACCAAAAGTATATGTTGGGTTAAAAGCGAAGCAAACAGCTCTATCGGGAGAAACGATGTTAAAGCATGAGCTAGCTGTACAGATTGGTTTAGAATGTTTGTTTGGACGCGCATCCGATTTCTATACGAAAGTATATGAAGAAGGGATAATTGACGAATCATATAGTTTTGATTTTTCACTTGAAAAGGGCTATGGTTTTGCACTTATAGGATCGGACACTTCTAATCCAGATGCATTAGTGAACGCTATAAAAGAGCTTTTAGCCAAAACAGAAAAGAACGTCTTGTTTACATCTCAAGACGTGGAACGAATTAAACGTAAAAAAATTGGCTTTTTCTTACGTGCACTAAATTCAATCGAATTTATCGCCAATCAGTTTACGCGTTATAAATTTAATGATATGAATCTGTTTGATGCTGTTCCTGTACTTGAAACATTGACCGTGGAAGATGTTGCCGAAGCGTTTAAAACAGTGCAAGGCGAATCACAACAAACAGTATTTACTATCATGCCGGTAAGTGAGCGATAAGAATGAAAAAGTTTGCTTTAGTATGTGGTGCTTCCGGTGAAATTGGAACTGCTATTTGTAAAGAACTAGCTTCTCAAGGCTGGTCACTTTATATGCATTATCATAAAACTTCTATTCATGAGCTTTGTTCTACATTAGCTGCTGAATTTAAGGAACAAGAGTTTATTCCTGTGCAAGCTGATTTTACTACGCAAAAAGCTGCGACACATTTAGCGTCACAGCTTTTTGCGTTGCAAGCTGTTGTTTTTGCGAACGGTCAATCATTTTATGGCTTGTTAGAAGATACATCTGATGATCAAATGCAAGCTCTATGGCAAGTTCATGTGCAAACACCAATGGTCATACTACAACAAGTAGCATCAAAATTACGAAAACATGAAATAAGCTATTGTTTATTTATTAGTTCTATTTGGGGTGCAGCAGGTGCAGCAGGAGAAGTTGTTTATTCTGCTGTAAAAGGAGCCCAGCATAGTTTCGTCAAAGCTTATGCACAGGAGGTAGCCTATAACGGTATTCGTGTAAATGCCATTGCCCCTGGCTTTATAGATACAAAAATGAATAGTCACCTTGTGGAGGAAGAGCGAGGACAGATTACAGATCAAATCCCTTTGCAGCAACTTGGCACTGTCGATGATGTTGCTAAAATGTGTGCCTTTTATATGAGTGGTCAAGCCGATTATGTAACAGGGCAAATCATTCATTTAAACGGTGGTTGGTACATATAATTTTGCAATTTGCACATGCTATTTGTGTAAAGGAGGGGATTGTTTTGGGATTGCTAGAAAACTGGAATCAATGGACTTCATTTTTAGGGGATCAAGTAGAAGGTGCTAAAGAAAGCGGTATGCCAAATAAAATGATTGAAAAGGCAGCTGTCCATATTGGTAACTACTTAGCAGAAAATGTGGATCCTCAAAATGAACAGGAACGTGTTATGTCTGATTTATGGAATGTTGCCTCATCAGACGAAAAGAAAGCATTAGCAAGCTGTCTTATAAAACTAGTGCAAAATCAACACGTTCAGTAATGACAAAGCTGCCCCACAACAGGGTAGCTTTTTTCTTTAGCGAAGGGGAAAGTTGGTTTACTCTTTGGATAGCAAAACGATGTAAAAAAATTTTTTATAATTTTTTTAGGTAAAATGAATAAATATAGTAGAAAAGGTCTGTTTCGAACTTTTCATACGTTATAAAATCAGCTATGATGGAACTTATAAAGTTATTTTTACGTTTCTATAGTGAAGGGGACGAAATTCGATGGGTGAATGGTATTTTGAATACGAGATTCAAGTAAATCGTCCTGGATTGTTAGGAGATATTGCTTCCCTTCTTGGAATGCTAAGAGTCAATATTGTTTCCATTAATGGAGTTGATGAGGAACGACGAGGTATGCTTTTACATGCCGAAAATGAAGAATCAATCCAACGCTTTATTTCTATCGTTTCCACAATGGAAAATATTAATGTCACAAGATTCCGCGAACCAAAGTTAAGAGACCGTTTAGCAATGCGCCACGGACACTATATTCCACGTGATGGGGATGAAAAAAATACATTTCGTTTTGTACGTGATGAGCTCGGTATTTTAGTTGATTTTATGGCGGAATTATTTAAAAAGGATGGTCATAAATTAATTGGTATAAGAGGTATGCCGAGAGTTGGTAAAACGGAGTCCGTTGTTGCAGCAAGTGTATGTGCCAATAAAAAATGGATTTTTATTTCCTCCACCATGATCAAGCAAACGGTCCGTAATACTTTAATGGGCGACGAGTTTAACGGTAATAACATTTTTATTTTAGATGGTGTTGTGACGCGTAGATCGACGGATGAGCGTCATCAACAGCTAGTGCGTGAGATGATGAACATGCCTACCATTAAAGTCATTGAGCATCCAGATATTTTCGTACAGCATTCACAATATAAAATTGAAGATTTTGATTATATCATTGAACTTCGCAATCATCCCGATGAAGAAATCACATATGAAATCATTGAGAATAATAATATAATGTCAAGCTCCAATTTCGGTAGCTTTGGCGAATTTAATTTTTAGTAAAAGTAGGTGTTATCGTTGACAGAACTAGGAACTCGCCTTAAAGAAGCGAGATTAGCTAAAGGCTTTAGTTTAGATGATTTACAAGAAATAACGAAAATTCAAAAGCGATATTTAGTCGGAATAGAAGAGGGTAACTATTCAATTATGCCTGGTTCATTCTATGTCCGTGCATTTATTAAGCAATATGCGGAAGCGGTAGGACTAGATTCTGATGAGATTTTAGCGGAGTATAAAAAAGATGTGCCAGGTAGTCAATCAGAAGAGGTAGCGCAATCGTATACCCAAAGTCCAAGCCGACGAAAATTAGCATCAAGCTCCTCAAACAGAATGATGGAAATGATGCCGAAAATTATCGTCGCATTATTCATTGTTGTCATTATTATCGTCATTTGGACGCTCTATTATCAAAAAGCAAAAAATACGCCAGATGTGGCTGAGGATAAGCCTCCAATTCAATATGATACATCTCAAACTAATCCGGTGAATGAGGAAGATGATGTAGAAACAGATACTACGATAACTGAAGACCCTGTGGAGGAAGAGCCAGTTGAAGAACAACCTGTTATGGCACAAGTTATTTCTCCAGCTGTTGTGAATGGTGATGATGTTAACTTTGAAGTATCGGGAACGGATGAATTAAAAGTGCGTGTAGAAGTGACGCAAGCTAGTAGCTGGGTTGCATTCCGTAATACACAAGGCACTGACAATTTAGGAAAAGAATATGTTGTGAATGATGTAGTTGAATACGATGCAACTGCGGATAAATATGTACGAATTCGATTAGGTAGAGCGGCAAATGTAAATGTTTATGTTAATGATGAATTATTGTCATCACCTTCGACTCAAGTAACACAAAACTTTATTATAAAACTAGTTCAAGAACAACAAACTCAGTAGTCATCTAGTTAGTATGACTACTTTGTTTCGTATGAAAGGTGTATACAAAATGAATATTCCAAATAAGATTACAGTCTCTCGTATTTGTTTAATCCCAGTTTTTATGATTGTAATTATGTTTGATTATGGTTGGGGAACAATGGAACTTTTCGGTGCTGAAATGCCAATTAACCATTTTGTTGGTGCTCTTATATTTATTTTAGCGTCTGTAACAGACTGGGTGGATGGTTATTATGCACGAAAATATAACTTAGTGACGAATTTTGGGAAGTTTTTAGACCCACTGGCAGATAAGTTACTTGTATCAGCGGCACTGATATTATTAGTGGAGCTTCACTTAGCACCTGCTTGGATCGTCATCATTATTATTAGTCGTGAATTCGCAGTAACAGGCTTACGTCTCATTTTAGCTGGCGAAGGGGAAGTAGTTGCTGCAAATCAATTGGGTAAAATTAAAACATGGGCACAAATCGTTGCCATTTCTGCCCTGTTTTTACACAATACCATTTTCGAATTAATCGGTATCCCATTTGATATGATTGCTTTATATGTTGCATTATTCTTTACGATTTGGTCTGGATGGGATTATTTCTATATAAACCGTCGTGTATTACTCGATTCGAAGTAAAAGAGGGGTTTTTTGATGAATGCTGAAATCATTGCAGTGGGTTCGGAGTTATTGCTAGGACAAATTGCTAATACGAATGCCAAGTTTATTTCAAACCAATTATCTGAGCTAGGTATTAATGTTTTTTACCACACAGTTGTTGGCGATAATGCAGGTCGCCTACGAGATTGTATAAAAATGGCTGAATCGCGTGCGGACTTGATCATTTTCTCTGGTGGTCTTGGTCCGACAAAGGACGATTTAACGAAGGAAACGATAGCCAGCCATCTAGGTATTGATTTACTATTTGATGATACGGCGCTTGTATATATTGAGGAATTCTTTGCAAAACGTGGACGTAAAATGACTGAGAATAATAAAAAGCAGGCGCTCGTCTTAGCGGGCTGTGAAGTATTAGCGAATCATCACGGTATGGCACCAGGTATGATGTTAACGAAAGGGAATAAAACGTATATCTTATTACCAGGACCTCCGAAAGAACTTGAACCAATGTTTCAGTTTGAAGCGAAACCCAAGCTAGCTGCCAAACTTACTGATGGTGCAATCATTATGTCACATGTCCTTCGTTTTTATGGTATCGGTGAGGCAGAATTAGAGGTTGCTATACAATCTATTTTGGATTCGCAAACAAATCCTACCATTGCACCGCTCGCATCTGATGGAGAGGTAACACTACGTATTACAGCTAAAGCAGCAAATGATGCTGAAGCAAAAGCGCTGATTGATGAAAAAGTGGCTGAAATTCAGGCCATTGTAGGCGAATATCAATATGGAGTAAACGATGACTCACTCGCTTCTAAACTTGTAGAAACGTTACTACAGAAAAAACTTACTATTGCAGCAGCAGAAAGTTTAACAGCGGGTTTATTCCTTTCTGAGCTTGCTGAAATTCCAGGCGTTAGCGGTACTTTAGCTGGTGGTGTTGTTACATATACGGTCGATGCAAAAATTCAGCAACTTGGTATTGCCCCTCTATTAATAGAACAGTATGGCGTTGTTAGTAAACAATGTGTTGCGGCAATGGCAGAACAAGTACGTATAAAATTTGGTACTCATATCGGAATAGGCTTAACAGGAGCTGCAGGACCTGATACACATGATGGTCAGCCAGCTGGTACGATTTGGATTGGCATTAGTATGGCAGGGCGAGAAGTTGAAACCTATCAGCTTCAGCTGTCAGGAATGCGCAATACCAATAGATTACGTGCTGTGAAGTTTACGTTTAGCTATTTAATGAGATTGTTAAAAGAAAACTATTAAAAATGGAAATTTGAGCTGTATTACTAGCTCAAATTTTTATTTTTGAGCAAAAACGAAAATACGTTCGCTTTTTTCTTGTGTTTTTCTCATAGAACAAGTATAGTAGTGTTATAAATACAACAGACGTTTATTAGAGGAGGAAAAATTGTGAGTGATCGTAAAGCAGCGTTAGATATGGCGTTAAAACAAATAGAAAAGCAATTCGGTAAAGGCTCAATAATGAAGCTTGGTGAAACTACAGATCGTCAAATTTCAACATCTTCGAGTGGCTCGCTAGCACTTGATGCAGCACTTGGGGTAGGTGGGTATCCACGTGGTCGTATTATTGAAATATATGGACCAGAGTCTTCTGGTAAAACAACTGTCGCACTGCATGCAATTGCTGAAGTGCAAGCAAATGGTGGTCAAGCAGCATTTATCGACGCGGAGCATGCACTTGACCCAGTATACGCTCAAAAATTAGGAGTTAATATTGACGAGTTATTACTTTCACAGCCAGATACAGGTGAACAAGCATTAGAAATTGCAGAAGCATTAGTACGTAGTGGTGCAATCGATATTATCGTTATTGACTCAGTAGCAGCATTAGTACCAAAAGCTGAAATTGAGGGTGAGATGGGTGATTCCCATGTAGGTTTACAAGCACGATTAATGTCACAAGCATTACGTAAACTATCTGGTTCTATTAATAAATCAAAAACATTAGCTATTTTCATTAACCAAATTCGTGAAAAAATTGGTGTTATGTTCGGTAACCCTGAGACAACACCAGGTGGTCGTGCATTGAAATTCTATTCTTCTGTTCGTTTAGAAGTACGCCGTGCCGAAACAATTAAGCAAGGAAATGATATGGTCGGTAACAAAACAAAAATTAAAATTGTAAAAAATAAAGTAGCACCACCTTTCCGTACAGCTGAAGTAGATATTATGTATGGTGAAGGTATTTCGAAAGAGGGAGAAATCGTCGACTTAGGTGTAGATCTTGATATTGTTCAAAAGAGTGGTTCTTGGTATGCCTATGGGGACGAACGTTTAGGACAAGGACGAGAAAACGCTAAACAATTCCTAAAAGAAAATCCAACTGTCCGTGAAGAAATCGCAGAAAAAATTCGCCAATCATACGGTATCGCAGCATCGAACTATACAATCGGTGGTCACGAAGAAGATGAGGAAATGGATGATGAGTTAGCATTACTGTTAGATGAAGAATAAGTCCATTCTCATTTAGAATGAGTGTAAACAAAGTTGAATTTTCGATTTTGTTTACACTCATTTTTATTTTTTTACATAACGGATATGTATATTATACATTTATTTACAGGTTGGAATGGTGATTTCTCTAGGAGAAAAAATGACAAAAGTTGATTGGAGAGGAGGCGACTCGACTCCTGCAAAATTTTTTGCGACGAGTAACCGCAG
>DEQI01000034.1:0-19766 GCA_002360295.1 Planococcaceae bacterium UBA3370 | reverse complement strand
AGCCGTGCCTGCGGAAAGCGAGTCATCCGTAACGGAAATCAAGGTATTCTTTAGTGCATTGTTATAATAAAAGGTAAATCAAAACGCTTGTTTACATCACTTAATTTGAAATAGCCAACAGCTTGCAATAGGAGGGAGGGGGGCTTGCTATTACTTTTAGAAGACCATGGTGCATATAGCGCCTATCCTTGACAGAGCAATAACAGAACTATACAATTAAACATGTATAATTTCTATATTTTGAAATGGAAAAGGTCAATAACTCCAAATGAATTTGACCAACTGAAATTGACATGATTATAGCAATTGGAGGTGTTTTTTATGGAAGGAATGATCATCTCCGCTTTGCTTGCACTCATCGTTGGTGCCGCTGTTAGCTATATCTATATGAAAAAAGTGAATGACTCAAAAATCACTGGTGCTACTTATACCGCACAATCAATCGTTGAAGAAGCGAAACGTGAAGCGGAAGCATTAAAAAAAGAAGCACTACTTGAAGCTAAAGATGAAACTCACAAATTTCGAACTGAAGCAGAAAATGACATTCGTGATCGTCGTTTAGAGCTTCAGAAACAAGAGAACCGTTTATTGCAAAGAGAAGAAAATCTTGATCGCAAGGATGATGCTCTAAATAAAAGAGAAGCCGGCTTAGAGCGAAAGGATGAAGCTCTATCTGAAAGACAACAGCATATTGAACAGATGGAAAGCAAAGTGGATGAACTCGTTAAAGCGCAACAAACAGAGTTAGAACGAATTTCTGCCTTAACACGTGAAGAAGCAAAAGCAATTATTTTAAATGAAGTAGAAAAAGAGCTAGCTACTGATATTGCGGTTATGACGAAGGAATCTGAAACACGTGCAAAAGAGGAATCTGATAAAAAAGCACGTGAAATATTATCCCTTGCACTACAACGTTTTGCAGCCGACCATGTTGCAGAAACGACAGTATCAGTTGTAAATTTACCGAACGACGAAATGAAAGGCCGTATTATTGGTCGTGAAGGGCGTAACATTCGTACCCTTGAAACACTAACTGGTATTGATTTAATTATTGATGATACCCCGGAAGCAGTCATACTATCTGGCTTTGATCCGATTCGTCGTGAAACAGCAAGACTTGCACTGGAAAAGCTCGTACAAGATGGCCGAATTCATCCAGCGCGTATCGAAGAAATGGTTGAAAAATCCCGCCGTGAAGTGGATGAACAAATCCGTGAAACAGGGGAGCAAACTATTTTTGAGGTAGGTATCCACAATTTACATCCAGATTTAATGAAAATATTAGGTCGTATGAAATATCGTACAAGCTATGGACAAAACGTATTGAAGCACTCCATTGAGGTTGCTCATCTTGCTGGATTATTGGCAGCAGAGCTAGGCGAGGACGTTACTCTAGCCAAACGTGCCGGCTTACTACATGATATTGGGAAAGCAATTGACCATGAGGTAGAAGGAAGCCACGTAGAAATTGGGGTCGAGCTTGCAACGAAATATAATGAACATCCGATTGTCATTAATAGTATTGCCTCTCATCATGGAGATACAGAAGCGACTTCGGTTATTGCGGTACTTGTTGCGGCAGCAGATGCGTTATCAGCTGCACGTCCAGGAGCACGAAGTGAAACACTTGAAAACTATATACGCCGTTTAGAAAAGCTAGAGGAAATTTCCGAAAGCTATGAAGGTGTTGAAAAATCTTTTGCCATTCAAGCAGGACGTGAAATCAGAATCATTGTACAGCCAGACAAAATTGATGATCTTGCCTCTCACCGTTTAGCACGAGATATTCGTAAACGCATCGAAGAGGAGCTGGATTATCCAGGTCACATAAAAGTAACAGTCATTCGTGAAACACGTGCCGTTGAATATGCGAAATAATACTGCATTTATTAAATCATAGTAAAAGTTAGCACGAATTAAAGGTAGCTATTGTTCTATATTGAACATTAGCTACCTTTTTTCATTCATATGCAAGTTATTCAATCATAAAATTAATCGACAAAGCATATTAAAATCATTAGAGCTTTTCTGAACATGTTTTTGGGAGGTGAGTGCCAATGGTTGATATGCATAGTCATATTATATGGAATGTAGATGATGGACCTAATACGATAGAACAATCAATACAAATGCTGGAGCAAGCTGTTAAAGAAGGTATTACGAAAATAATAGCTACTCCACATAGTTGTCATCCGCAATACGATGTGAATTATGAAACTGTGAAAAATAAATTAGAAAAATTGCAACAAGAGCTTGATAAAATGGGTATTCCTCTAAAGCTATATTCGGGCCATGAAGTGCGCTTATCTGAAAAAATGATCACTCACTACAATACAAAGCAAATCCACACGTTAGCTAATTCAAACTACCTATTACTAGAACTACCATCTTACACAGTACCACATTATACAACGACTATTATTCATGCATTACTTTCAGAAGGTATAACCCCAATTATTGCGCATCCAGAACGAAATAAAGCCATTATCGAGAGACCTGTTTACCTAGAACGGTTAATTCATGCGGGGGCAAAAGCACAAATTACAGCCAGTAGTTTAGCAGGTTATTTTGGGCGTAAAATACAAAAGTTTTCACTGAATTTAGTAAAGGCCAATTTAGTTCATACTTATGGATCAGACGTACATCATATAACAATGCGTCCTTTTCTTTTTCAAAAGGGCCTCCACTTTTTAGAAAAGAAAAAGCAATTCGATGCAATCGATATTTTACTCGAAAATAATGAAAGAATTATCAAAAACAAGCCTTTTATTCACTCAGAACCTTTCGAATTAAATACTGGCAAACGGTGGGTTCCGAAATAAGTCGTTTAAAATTCATCTCAAATGGTAAAAAATAGTTATTCTTACTCGGAAATATACGGAGGAAAACGATGAAAAAGGTATTCAAATGGGTTGCAATTATAGGAGTTATCGCAATTGTTTTAAGTGTAGCGTTTTTATTTAACGTGTATACAGATATAAAAAAAACTGCACAAGAAATATATACACCAACACAAGTTGAGGTATCGGAAAAAAGAGAAGAAGCAGTTGACATTATGGCTAAAGAACCGTTTTCAATACTAATTTTAGGGGTTGATGAACGGGAGGGGGATAATGGGAGATCAGACACAATGATTGTGCTAACAGTTAATCCAAAATTGGAAACTACAAAAATAATCAGTATCCCAAGAGATACGTACACAGAAATTATCGGTAAAAATATTAAAGATAAAATTAATCATGCATATGCTTATGGTGGGATGGATATGTCGATGAAAACCGTCGAACATCTACTAGACATACCGATTGACTATGTTGCACAAATAAATATGGAAAGTTTTAAAGACATTATCGAAATTGTTGGTGGTATTACAGTCGACAATACGTTTGAGTTTGAATATGACGGAGAGTATTTCCAAGTTGGTAAGCTCGAGTTAGATGGTGAGCGCGCATTAAAATATGTGCGCATGCGCTACGAAGACCCTTCAGGTGATTTCGGACGACAAAATCGCCAAAAACAAGTAATCCAAGGTGTAATCGAAAAGAGCCTTTCCTTGAACACGGTGTTCAATTATAAATCTATATTTCAAACATTAGAAAACAATGTAGAAATAAACGTTGTTTTCGATGATATTATGGAAATTCGAAAAAATTATTCGAGTAGCTTTAGTACCATAGAGCAGCATTATTTGAACAACGGCACTGGAGAAAGAATGGGTGGTATTTATTATTATATTCCGGATGAAAACGAATTAACGGAACTTCAACAAACGTTAAAGAAACATCTTGAAATGTAGGTATAATTACTTAACCGTAAAAATACCAATAGAAATTACTATAATTTTAGGTATATAGTTCGATTTCGGTCCATATAATAGATAAAAGGTGTAAATAGAATAGGGTAATTATGTTGTTAAAATATTGTAAAATTTAGAGAGGGACAAAATTAATTTTAATAGAATGAAAAAATAATAGACTATCAATATTACTGAACAAATCTAAACTAACACTACTGAAGCCAGCAAATAATTTACTCTACCCCCAAACAATATATGTTCTTAGAATTGAATAACTTCGAATTGATTCTCATTATAAATCTCAAATATATATAAATAATATGAAGACCCTAACATTGGCCATAACACTAATTGAATAGCTTCACTGATGATTAAGAAACATTTCCCTAGTTGTTAATAAAAGAGGTGTATAAGTGAACTATACGTTAAGGTATTCTGTTTTTTTTATTTTAGATTCTTTTATTGTGTTATCTGCTATTTTTCTAAGTTATTGGCTACTCCATCCGACATATAATATTTATTCTGATTCATTAATTATCATAACTTCAATAATACTATTAATTAGTCATCATGTAATGTCTAATTTTTTTCAGTTATACACTCGAATTTGGAGTGTAGCATCAGTTGGAGAATTATTAGTTATAGGATATGCGATTTCAATTTCAATCATTGTGGCAAGTGGAATTCAATTATTAATTAAAGGTGATATTTACTTTAGAATAATGGCGATTACATGGTTATTGCATATTGTGTTAATTGGTGGGTCGCGATTTATTTTAAGGATTTTACATGATCAATCTTTATTTAAGCCACCAAATAATTTAAAACGAGTATTAGTTATCGGGGCTGGAGAAGCGGGAACAATGCTCGTCCGTAGTATAAAACGAGATCCATTAACTGAATATAAGATTGTAGCCATAGTTGATGATGACCCTAATAAACAAAATTTGAAATTAATGGATATTAGAGTGTGTGGTATGACAAAGGATATTTTACAAATTGTTCAAGAGAAAAGAATAGATGAAATATTTTTAGCCATACCTTCATTGGGCAAATTAGGAGTTCGTGAAATATATGACAGATGCTTAAGTGCTAAAATTCCTATAAAAATTATGCCGAAAATTGAAGCGGTGATGACAGGCAAAGTGTCAGTGAATGATATGCAAGAAGTGAAAATTGAGGATTTACTTGGACGTGAAGAAGTAAAACTCGATATGATAGCTATTTTAAATAAACTAGAGCAAAAAGTAGTGCTTGTTACAGGAGCAGGTGGTTCCATCGGTTCGGAAATTTGTAGACAGGTGGCACAATTCCAACCAAAGCAAGTAATTTTATTAGGTCACGGAGAAAATTCAATCTATAAAATTCATACGGAATTATCGGAAAATAAAGAGTATGTTGATATTGAATTTGTCCCCGTAATTGCAGATGTTCAAGACCGTAAAAGAATTTTTGAAGTAGTGCAAAAGTTTCAACCAGATGTAATCTATCATGCAGCAGCCCATAAACATGTACCACTTATGGAACATAATCCTCGTGAAGCATTGAAAAACAATGTTTTTGGAACAAAAAATATAGCAGAAGCAGCACATGCATTTGGAGTTTCTAATTTTGTAATGATTTCAACAGATAAAGCTGTAAATCCACCAAATGTAATGGGTGCTACAAAACGCATTGCTGAAATGATTATTCAAAATTTGGCGAGATATAGTGAAACGAATTTTACAGCTGTCCGTTTTGGTAATGTACTTGGATCTCGTGGTAGTGTCGTTCCAAGATTTCGTGCACAAATTGTGAATGGTGGGCCAGTAACTGTTACACATCCAGAGATGACTCGTTATTTTATGACAATTCCAGAAGCATCGCGTCTTGTTTTGCAGGCTGGAACATTAGCACAAGGAGGAGAAGTGTTTGTACTTGATATGGGTGATCCTATAAAAATAATAGATTTAGCAAAAAATATGATTAGACTATCTGGCTTTACTGAAGATGAGATAGGAATTGAATTTTCAGGCATACGACCAGGGGAAAAGATGTTTGAAGAATTGCTTAACGCTGAAGAAATACAAGAAGAGTATATTTATCCAAAAATTCATGTAGGAAAGGCTAATTGTCCTAATGAAGACATGCTTTTGAGCTTCCTTAATGAATTAGAATTCCTAAAAGAAAATGACATGAAGCAAAGAATTATTGGGATGGCTAATGGAAATTGGACGAATAGATCGGAGCTATTCCCTAAGACAATTGCCTAAATTAAATAGCTTGAAAATTTGTAAAAAGGAGCATTTAGTTGACTAATTTCCCGAATGTAAGTGTTCAAGAACAAATTAATGAAAATAATAAAATATTTCTTTCTTCACCACATATGAGTAATGAAGGATATGAGATGCAATATATTCAAGATGCATTTAATGCTAATTGGATTGCACCACTTGGAGAAAATATCGATCAGTTCGAAAATGAATTATCAATGAAAGTAGGATGTAAATCTGCAGTAGCATTATCCTCTGGAACAGCGGCTATTCATATGGCATTGAAAGCAGTGGGGGTTGGCAAAGGGGATATTGTTTTTTGTCCTACTTTGACTTTTGCTGCTTCTGCAAACCCAATTATATATGAGGGTGCGATTCCAGTTTTTATTGATAGTGATAATGAGACATGGAATTTAAATCCCAAAGCTTTAGAAGAAGCATTTCTAAAATATCCTAATGTAAAGGCAGTCTTAGTTGTTCATTTATATGGACTTTCGGCAAAGATGGATGAAATTATGGAGATTTGTCAGAAATACAAAGTACCAGTAATTGAAGATGCTGCAGAAAGTTTAGGCACTCTTTATAAAGGACAGCAAACAGGCACCATTGGAGATTATGGTATCTATTCATTTAATGGAAATAAAATTATTACTACTTCTGGTGGTGGAATGCTTGTTTCAAATAACGAAGAGAGAATTAATAAAGTACGATTTTGGTCCACGCAATCAAGAGATGCCGCAAGACATTACCAACATAGTGAACTTGGATTCAATTATCGTATGAGTAATGTCCTTGCGGGAATTGGTAGAGGGCAACTTAGAGTATTAGATCAAAGAGTTGAAAAAAAGAAGTATATTTTTGATTACTACAAAAAAGAACTTAATAGATTACCAGGAATTGAAATTATGCCAATGAACGAATGGAACGAGCCGAATTACTGGTTAAGTGCCATTACTCTGAATGGAAAGATAAGACCATTAGATGTAATAGAAGCTTTGGAAAATGAAAATATTGAATCAAGGCCTATTTGGAAGCCGCTGCATATGCAACCGTTCTTTAAACAGTATGATTATATTGGTGAGGATAAAGCAGAAAAATTGTTTGAGAATGGTGTTTGTTTACCATCTGATACAAAGTTGACGGATGAGGATTTGAAGAGGGTTGTAAATGTGATTAAGGAAGTGTGGAGAAGGGTTGAAAAAATTTAATTTATTTCTAAAAAGATTAATAGACATTTTAGGAAGTGTCTTTGGCATTATTATTATTTCGCCACTTCTTTTGATTATTGCCATTTTAATAAAATGCACTTCAAACGGTCCTGTCTTTTTCACGCAAGAAAGGTTAGGAAAAGGCGGAATGGTATTTAAAATTTTAAAGTTTAGAACGATGGTATTAAATGCTGAAAAAATAGGCCCAGGGATATTTATTGATTCTAAAAATGATGTACGTATCACGAAATTTGGGAGGTTTCTTCGTACAACTAGTCTTGATGAACTTCCTCAACTTTGGAATGTTCTAATTGGAGAGATGAGTTTAGTTGGACCAAGACCACCGGTACCATATCATCCATATAAATATGAAGATTACAGTGATTTGCAAAAAAGGCGTTTTGAAATGAAGCCCGGGATCACAGGTTTAACACAAGTTACGATTAGAAATTCTGTACCTTGGGAAGATAGAATAATTTTAGATGTAGAATATATAGAAAATTTCGATATTTTGTTGGATATTAAAGTATTAATTAGTACTTTAACTATAATCTTTAGACGAGAAAACATATATGATTCATTTCCAAGTTAAAGAATTAGATAAACGTAAATTTAGGATGAAATTATATGCGAATAGACCATTTTAATATAACTCCAATTCAAAAATTAAGCGAGGATTTAAATAAAAACAAATTTTATATTAAACGTGATGATCTACTTCCAATATCCTTTGGAGGAAATAAAGTAAGAAAAGCTATTCTTTTTTTTAAGGATTTATTAAAGGGAGATTTTGATTGTGTAGTAACTTATGGCAGTAGTAGTTCTAACCATTGCAGAATAATAGCAAATATGGCGGTAGCTAACGGAATTCAATGTCATATTATTTCACCCATAGAGTCAATGCACGAAACCTTTAATAGTACATTAGTTGAATTATTAGATGCTTTTGTAACCAGATGTCCATTAAAAGAAGTAAATATGACGATTAATAAGAAACTAGATGAACTAAAATCTCGAGGTTATAAACCTTATTTTATTCAAGGTGGGGGACATGGAGATATTGGTACAGAAGCTTATGTGCAAGCATATGAGGAAATACTCGAATTCGAAAAAACAACAAATTCCTTTTACGATTATATTTTCCATTCCTCTGGAACTGGTTCTACACAAGCTGGACTTATTTGTGGAATGCTACTACATGATGAAAAGAAAGAGATAATTGGAATAAGTAATGCGAGAAAAAAAATATATGGCGGCCAAGTTGTTTTAGATAGTGTTAATAGCTACTTAACAAAACTGGGAAAAGATTTATTGAAAAGGGAAGATATATCATTTGTAGATGATTATATTTTAGATGGTTATGGTTCATATAATGCACAAATATTAATAACTATTAAAGAGGTATTAAAGCGAGATGGAATACCAATGGATACAACTTATACTGGAAAAGCTTATTGGGGTATGAAGGAATATATTATGAAAAATCGGATTTGTAATAAAAATATACTGTTTATTCATACAGGTGGAACACCATTGTTTTTTGACGATTTGGAGGAACTGATGCATGAATGAAAATCTAAATATATTAATCTTAAGTTGTGGAACAAGAAATAAAATAGTCCAATATTTTAAAGAAGAATTGGATGGTAGAGGATATGTAATTGCAACAGATTGTAGTGATTTAGCACCAGCTTTATATGAAGCTGACACATATTTTATTGTTCCCAAAATTACTGATGAAAATTATTTAGAAACAATTCTCACAATTTGTAAAGATCATAATGTCAAAGCTGTTTTTTCATTAATTGATCCTGAGCTTTGTCTACTTTCTGAACATAAAAATGCTTTCTTTGAAATTGGAACTATTCCAATTGTATCAGATAAAGAGATAGTCGATATGTGCTTTAATAAATATAAAATGTATCAGTTCCTTATTAATAATAATATTAAAACTATGAAAAGTTATATTGATAAAGAAGAATTTTATCGTGATGTAGAAGTGAATCTAATTGATTATCCAGTATTTGTTAAACCTATAACAGGAAGTGCTAGTACCAATATAAGCAAGGCTGAATCGAAAGATGAAATAGAATTGTTATTCAATAGATTCGATAATTTAATGATACAAGAGTTTGCTGATGGAGTTGAGTATGGGGCTGATGTTTATATTGATTTGATTTCAAATGAACCAGTAGGCATTTTTACAAAAGAAAAGATCGTCATGAGAGCTGGTGAAACGGATAAATCAATATCAATCAAAGATGACAATCTATTTGAATTGATTAATCAATTTGTAAAAGTTGGTGGGTTTAAGGGGATTATTGATATCGATATTTTTAAAGTGAATGGTGAATATTATATTTCCGAAGTAAATCCTCGTTTTGGAGGAGGGTATCCACATGCATATGAAAGTGGAGTAAATATCCCTCAAATGATAATTCACAATCTTATTGGAAATATTAATGTGGATAATATTGGAGAATACCGTGAGGGGATTTATATGATGAAGTATAACGAAGTAATGATTAAAGAGTGGACTCCTAAAAATGATTATGGAATAAGTAAGGAATATTCAAGGTGAAGATTTTATATGTAACTACCATTTCTAATACGATTAATGCATTTTTGATTCCACATATTAAACAATTATTAGATGAAGGTCATCAGGTGGATATTGCTTGTAATATTGAAAGAGATATTAATTCAAAGTTAACTACATGGGGATGTACTATTTATAATATAGCTTTTCAACGATCTCCAATAAATAAGTCTAATTATAAGGCTTATATAGAATTAAAGAGACTTATAAAAAAAAATTGTTATGATTTAGTCCATACTCACACACCTGTTGCATCAACATATGTAAGACTTGCCTGTAGAAAGCTAAAAAATGTAAAGGTTTTTTATACGGCACATGGATTTCATTTTTTTAATGGAGCACCATATAAAAATTGGCTAATGTATTATCCAATTGAGCGCTACCTTTCAAAGTATACGGATGTACTAATAACTATTAATAAGGAAGATTATAAGAGAGCTTCTAAAGCCTTTAAAGCCGGAAAAGTGCATTATATCCCCGGCATTGGTCTTGATGTTACCGAAATATCTAATGTAATGGTTGATAAATCGCTAAAAAGAAAAGAAATAGGTGTACCAGAGCAGGCCACAGTTATCCTTTCGGTTGGGGAGCTGAACAAAAATAAAAATCATGAGATTATTATTAAAGCCATATCCAAAATTAAAAACCCACATATTTATTATGTCATATGTGGAAAAGGCGAAATGGAAAAATATCTAAGAAATTTGTCTAATGAACTAGGGGTAGAAGATCGTGTGATGTTACTAGGATATCGTAGTGATATTGCAGAGATATTAAAAGTAGTAGACCTTTTTGTATTTCCATCTTATCGTGAAGGATTACCTGTATCACTAATGGAGGCTATGGCTGCAGGGCTACCTATAATTTGTTCTAATATAAGAGGCAATAGTGATTTAATAGAGAATCATAAGGGAGGCTATTTAGTAGATCCTAATAACATGAATGCTTTTGCAAAATATATAGAACTATTTATTGAACGCTCTGACAAAATTAGTGATATGTCATTATATAACAAAGAGAAAGTGAAGAATTATAGTATAAGTAATATCATAAATAAAATGAAAGAAATCTATACAAATACTTCTATGTATTAATATGAAAATTAGTAGGAGGAGTTATTCGGTGCCAAAGGTTTCTGTTATTATGGGGGTTTATAATAGTGCGAAAAAGTTAACTACAGCGATTGAATCTATTTCGAATCAGACTTTTACTGATTGGGAGTTAGTTGTTTTTGATGATGGATCAACGGATAACAGTATGGAATTGTTAGAAGAATTAGCTTCTAAAGATAATAGAATTAATATATATCAAAACCCTAAAAATCTAGGGCTTGCTATAACATTAAACAATTGTTTGAATGTAGCCCGAGGAGATTATATCGCAAGAATGGATGATGATGATATTTCACATCCTGAGCGATTTGAAAAACAAGTTGCTTTTTTAGATATGCACCCAGAATATGCATTGGTAGGTACAAATAGAAATATGTATGATGACAATGGCATTTGGGGTAGTGACATAAATGAAGGTGAACGAACTAAACTGGATATTTATCTTGGAAGGACATTTACACACCCATCTGTCATGATGCGTAAGGAAGCTATTTTAGACGTTCGGGGATATACATCCGGTTCTAAAACTGAAAGAACAGAGGACTACGATTTATGGTTTAAATTGTATGAGAAAAATTATAAAGGATTTATCCTTAAAGATATTCTTCTCGATTATTACGAAGCAAGAGATTCCTATAAAAAACGAAAATATAAATATAGAATTTGTGAATATAGATTAAAAAAGCATTATCGTAAAAAGTTAAACATTCCTATTAAATATTTTATCTATGCTTATAGACCCATAATTGTTGGTTTATTACCAAAGGACATAGTAATTAAATATCATACATTCAAATATAAGGTATAGAAAGAATAAGAATAAATAATTAGTGAAATTGCTTCGGATAAAGAGCGGAAGGGAAATCCAATTCTTTAAGGGGTTTATGCAATGATATATATTATTATAGCAATCATTTCTGCTTCATTAACAGTATTGACAGTAAAATCTAAAGAAAATAGTTTAAAAATGTTCTTTGGATTATTAGCAATAATTTTACCTTCTATTATTGCTGCTATAAGATATGCTACAGGGACTGACTTCTTTACTTATTTTAGTTTATTCAATCAAAAAATATTATCAGAAGTTGAAATTTCCTTCGGTTTTATTCGGGATATGGTGCTATTTTTAAATCTTGATTTTAATGCTTTTTTATTTATTTATTCGTTTATAACGAATGCATTTGCTTTTTATGTAATATATCGTCAGCGTAATGAAATAAATGTATTCGTTGCAATGATAGTATATATGCTATTTTACTATACTCTATCTTTTAATTTAATACGTCAGTCAGCAGCAATGTCAATTGTGTTGTATTCATATTTATACTATGTTGATAAAAAAATTAAAAGGTTTATCGCACTAAGCTTTTTTGCATTTTTACTCCATTATACATCCATAATTGTCTCAGTAGGATTAATAATATTCTATTTTATTACAAATTTAAACAAAAAATTAAGATATATCATATACGTTTGTTTGTTGTTTTTTGTATTAGGGCAAAATTATTTTCTAGGGAAAATTAATTTTGAACTAGGTAAATACAATTATGCACTTAATGAAATTCAAGTTAATAATTCACTTTTTCCGATAGCTATGTATATGCCCGTGTTAGTAGTAGCTGTATTAGCAAATAAACTATCAGGCAGTTTGAAAATGGCTAAATATACTTATATTTATTGTATAGGATTCATTCTAATGCTCTTAATGAATTTTGGAGGTAGTAATGCATATCGGATCGCCTTTTATTTTACTATTAGTGAAGTTGTATTACTCGGCATGGTTTGGAATGTATTTAAATACAAGAAACTATACTATATTAATGTGATTATTATACTTTTCTTACTGTTTAAATTTTGGTTTACGTTTATAAAGTTGGGATCTACTGAAATCATACCTTATAAATGGATTTGGTAAGAAGGAGGTAATTTCTTATTAAAAAAATTTTGGTTAACTCTTACTCTCTAAATTTAGGTGGTGTAGAGAGTAGTTTAATAGCACTTTTAAATCAGTTAAATAATAAAAATGAATTCCAGATTGATTTACTGTTAGAAAAAAATGAGGGACAGCTTTTAAAGGAAGTACCTAAAAATGTGAAAGTGTTAGATACGCCTGATATTCTAAAAATTTTCCGAATGGATAAATCGGATCTCTATATAGTTCCGATAAAACTTCTCTTAAATCATCTTTTTACTGTTTTATTTTGGTATTTATTTTACGTAATTGTGGGAGTATTAAAGAATAAAGTAGGGGAAAGTAGACAATTATTTTGGATTAAGTGCAATACCTACTTTGAGTATAGCGAAGAGTATGATATTGTCATTTCTTTTCATCATACAGTTGCATCTTATGTGGTCGCAGATAGAATAAGCTCAAATCAGAAGTTTGTTTGGATTCACGGTGATTACAGTACAATGGGGAGAAATAAGGAATTAGATAATATTTATCTGAATAAATTCGATAAAATTATTACCGTGTCGAAAGAATGTGAAAAAATATTGAAAAATATTTTCCCAAAATTGGAGAATAAAATTATTGAAATTCCCAACTTACTTTCTAGAAATAAAATTATAGATTTATCTAAGCAGAGTTATAATTTAGAAAAAAAAGAAGGTAAATTTGATCTCGTATCTGTTAGTAGACTGGATAAAAATAAAGGTTATGATATTGCGATACCAGCTGTTGCAAAACTTATAAAGGAAAAAATGGTTAATAAATGGTATATAGTGGGCGATGGTCCGTATAAAAAGGAGCTGGCACATTTATTGGGGAAAAATGGTATTTCTAAGGATGTTATATTAACCGGTAGATTAGATAATCCTTTTAAAATTATAGATAAATGCGAAATATTTTTGCATCCATCTCGATTTGAAGGGAAATCTGTTTCCGTCGAAGAAGCAAAATTATTAAAAAAACCAATAGTAATTACTAATTACTCCACTGCTACGGATCAAATTATACATAAATATAACGGTTTGATTGTAGAAATGAGTAGTGAAAGTATTTACAAGGGTTTGAAGGAAGTAATGAATGATGAACATTTAAAAAATACAGTAGTTAGTAATCTTGATAAGGACTATAAAGAAGACATTGATATTATGTCTGAATTATTAATTTAGCATATGTCGGTGTATTTACAGTTAAATATAACATGTAAGTAATATATTTAATTTTGAAACTGTTACTAGTAATTTGGAGGTGAATTTGTATCTTAAAGGCATAAAATAAATATTATTATGCTAATGGAATCAGGGGGATTAAATGGGAATTTATTTAGTAAGTATAATATGTAACACATATAACCATGAAGAATATATAGCAAAGACCATTGATAGTTTTGTAATGCAGCAAACAAACTTCAAGTTTGAAATATTAATACATGATGATGCCTCCACTGATAGAACTGCTCAAATTATTAGAGACTATGAGAAGTGCTATCCCGATTTAATTAAAGCAATTTGCCAAAATGAAAATCAACGTTCAAAAGGTATATCCGTTACTAAATTAAATATTGCAAGAGCACAAGGTAAATATATTGCATTTTGCGAAGGCGATGATTATTGGACGGATCCATATAAATTGCAAAAACAAGTTGAATATATGGAAGCGCATCCTGAATGTAGTTTATGTGTACATGGGGGATATGTAGTCAATAGTTCGGATGAAACTATTATTGGAAAGCATCAGGCTAGTAAAAAAAATCAAGTGTTTACTGTTGAACAAGTAATTGAAGGAGGGGGAGGCCTTTTTCTAACAAATTCTATGGTTTTTCCTAAAAAGTTTGCAGAAGTTAGACCGAAATTTTTTGATCTTTCACCAGTTGGCGATTATCCCTTGGCTATCAGTTTATCATTGTTAGGTACAGTGTACTATATTGATGAAATAATGTCAGCATACAGAGCAAATGTAAGAGGTTCATGGACTACTAGTAATTTATCGACTATTGAAAAACGGACAAAACACTTTCAATTAATTGCAGTAATGCTTGATGAAATTGATCATTATACTAATTATCAGTATAAAGATGCAATAAAGCGAACAAAAAACAATAATCAGTTTAATCTCTTGTTGGACCAAGGGAAATTTCAGGAAGCTAGATCAGGAGAATATGCAGCAAATTATTTAGCTTTAAGTTATAAGAATAGGATAAGAATATTTATAAATCAATACTGCCCAAACATCTATAAAATCTTAAGATTTCTTAAAAGGAGATGGATTAGATGGTCAACCGGGTAACAAAATCTGAAGTATTAACATCTCTTCTGTGGAAATTCATGGAGAGAGGCGGAGTTCAAGGAGTACAATTTATCGTAATAATTGTGCTAGCACGACTTCTTCTACCTGAAGACTTTGGATTAATTGTCCTAGTAACTATTTTTATTGCCATAGCTGGAGTAATAGTTCAAAGTGGTTTTAATACAGCACTTATACAACGGAAAATAGTTGATGAAATTGATTTTTCTTCTGTTTTTTATTTGAATTTATTCTTTTCCTTTATTTTATATATCATACTTTTCATTACAGCACCT
This sequence comes from Planococcaceae bacterium UBA3370, assembly GCA_002360295.1. Lineage (GTDB taxonomy): Bacteria > Bacillota > Bacilli > Bacillales_A > Planococcaceae > Metasolibacillus. The sequence continues at coordinate 4,272 of DEQI01000034.1, read as the reverse complement.
TTCATAGCCTCATTTTTTAATCAACCTCAACTAATAATTATATTAAGAATTCTATCTTTTACTTTATTTCTAGGATCTTTCAATTCAATTCAAAATGCAGTTATAGCACGAACGATGCAATTTAAAAAATTATTTTTAAGTAGTTTAATAGCATCAGTAATATCCGGAATTGTTGGCATATTAATGGCTTATGGAGGCTTGGGGGTATGGTCTTTAGTAGGTCACCAATTAACAAATCAGCTAATGGTTACGATAATTTTGTGGCACACGGTAAAATGGCGTCCAAAGCTTATATTTTCTATTCGAAGGTTAAGTAATTTATTTTCATTCGGGTGGAAATTGTTGGTATCATCTTTAATTGACGCTCTTTATTCCAATATTCGAAGCCTTCTTATCGGTAAAATATTTAGTCCAGCATTATTAGCTTTTTATAATAGGGGGGAGCAATTCCCTCAACTTATTATTAGTAATATCAACAGTTCAATACAATCTGTTATGCTTCCTGCTTTATCATCTCATCAAGATAATACACCAAAAGTAAAACAAATGGTAAGGCGCTCTATTGTAACTAGTTCTTTTATTTTATTTCCTATGATGGCAATTCTAGCAGGAATCGCCGAGCCATTAGTAGTTATTTTATTAACTGAAAAATGGTTACCTGCAGTACCGTTTTTACAAATATTTTGTGCGATTTATGCATTAATACCGATTCATACATCAAACTTGCAAGCGATAAATGCGTTAGGCAGAAGTGATATCTTTTTAAAATTGGAAATCCTAAAGAAATTACTAGGTATATTAATATTGATTATTAGTATACAGTACGGTGTTTATGGTATGGCTATAGGTGTATTTGTAGGTAGTTTCTTGTCGATGTTTATTAATGCTTATCCTAGCTTTGTATTATTTGACTATAGCATTAAAGAACAGTGGAACGATATTTTACCATCCTTCCTTATATCTATTGTGATGGGGGGAATTGTATATTGTGTTCAGTTGCTTACATTGTCTTATATTGTAACAATTTTTATTCAAATATTCTTAGGAATTGTTATTTATATAGGATTAGCAAAGTTGTTTAAGTTAGAGTGTTTTAGCTATTTGTTAATTACTCTAAGTGAAATGGTTGGAAGTAAAAAAACGACAAAATTATCAATTAATAATGGGGTAAAATAATATGAAAAAACTATTAATGCTAGGCGGTTCACCATCACAGGTTGTAGCGATCCAGAAAGCAAAAGAGATGGGGTATTATGTAATAACTTGTGATTATTTAGAACATAATCCTGGGCATCAATTTTCAGATGAATATCATAATGTAAGCACTACTGATAAAGAAGCTGTATTAGCATTAGCTAAATCTTTAAATATTGATGGAGTATTATGTTTTGCAGCTGATTCGGGTGCCCCAACAGTTGCTTATGTAGCAGAAAAGTTGAAATTACCTTCTTTTCCATATAAATCGGTAGAAATATTATCTAATAAGGATATGTTCAGAGCTTTTTTGAAGGAACATAATTTCAATATACCCATAGCTAAGGGATATGCAACTCTTGAAGAGGTGAAAGTTGATTTCCACAATTTCACTATACCGGTAATGGTAAAACCAGTTGACGCTTCTGGCAGCAGAGGGGTATCTCTAGTTGATTCACATGAAATGTTGGAGAGAAAAGTAGAAGATGCATTACAATTCTCAAGAGCAAAACGTTTTATTATTGAGGAATATATCGATAAGCAAGGGTACCAAATTGGAGGAGATTGTTTTTTTGTTGATGGGAAGCTCGTCTTTTCTAGACTAGTTAATAATCATTTTGTTTCTAATTCTACAAATTCTACTATTTCGTTTGTTCCTACAGGGGAAAGTTGGCCGTGTAATTTACCAATGGATGTTCAAAATGAAATCAATTGTGAACTACAAAGATTAATGAAATTGTTAAAAATGGAAACAGGTCCAATAATTTTTGAAGCTCTAATTGATACTATAGGGAATGTATATTTTATTGATATAGGAGTTAGAAATAACGGTGAATTAACGCAAATTATCAATGAAGTTGATGGTATTGATTTAATAGAATTTACAATTAAAGCAGCATTAAATGAAGATTGTAACAAATTAATAGAGGCCGAACAAAGTGGATACTGGGGATTTTATACAATTATAAATGAGCAAGTAGGGATATTTAAAGGAATTACTATAGAAAAAGAACTTAGAATAAAAAATCTGGTAAAATCTTCTGTATTCAATTTGCCTTCAAGTACTAAATTACAAACTAATTCGATTCTGGGAACTTTACTTTTGAAATTTTCCTCAATGGAAGAAATGTTAGAAAAGATGGATAGGATGGGTAGTTTTGTAAGAGTGAATATAGAAGAAGAAAATTTTATAAACAATTAACAAATCATTTAAAACGATAATAGAGGTGTATAGATGAAAAAATTATTAATGCTTGGTGGTTCTCAAACTCAGGTACCAGCAATTGAAGCAGCAAAAAAAATGGGTCTTTATGTTATTATTACTGACTATCTAGAAGATAATCCGGGTCAACATTTTGCGCATGAGTCTTATAATGTCAGCACTATTGACAAAGAAGGAGTTTTAGATTTAGCAAAAACATTAGAAGTAGATGGAATTGTTTGTTATGAATCAGAAGCAGCTGCACCTACTGCAGCATATGTTGCAGAAAAATTAGGGCTTCCATCAAATCCCTATGAATCGGTGGAAATATTAACACATAAGGATCTGTTTAAAGAGTTTTTGAAAAAAAATAATTTTAATGTACCTAGAGCAAAAGGGTATCATTCACTAGAAGATGCTATAGCAGACTTCGATAATTATAAAATGCCAGTTATGGTGAAACCTGTTGATTCTTCTGGTAGTAGAGGAGTTTCAAAAATTGATTCAATTGACCTTTTACAAGAAAAAGTAAAGGATGCATTAAGTTTTTCGAGAAACCAACGCTTTATTTTAGAAGAGTATATTGAAAAAGATGGATATCAGGTTGGTGGAGATGGATTTTCTGTGCATGGAAAACTTGTTTTCAGATGCTTCTCTAATGAGCATTTTCAGAAGCAAGCGGTAAATCCATTCGTTCCAACGGGATCTAGTTTTCCATGTAATTTGCCAGATTATATACAGGAAAAAATTCATAATGAAATTCAAAGAGTGTTAGATCTATTAAATATGCAAACTGGCGCTTATAATTTTGATATTTTAGTAGATAAAGAAGAAAATGTATATCTTTTAGAAATAGCTGCTCGTAATGGTGGGGACTGGATTCCTCAGGTGATAAAATATGCAACTGGTATTGATATGGTGGAATATACGATTAAAGGTGCAATGGGTGAAGCTTGTAGTGATTTAACCTTCGTTCAACCGAAAGGATTTTGGTCTAGTTATGTTTTGAATAGTCAAAATTATGGGGAGTTTAAAGGCTTAGAATTACATCAAGAAGTTCAAGAGAATAATATAGTAAATCATGAAATAACAGTTAAGACTGGGGATGCTGTATATCCTTTTACAGGATCAAATCAAAAGATAGGAACGTTGTTGCTCAAATATTCATCAATGGAAGAAATGTTAGTGAAGATGGATAACATGACTGATTTGGCTAAAGCAATTGTTGAAGATTCGTTAATAAATAAAATAAATAAATAAATAAATAAATGAATCAATTTCATAAATCATGTTTTTTAAGAGCTTAGACTGCTCCTGTTTCAGAACTTACATTTTTTTAAAATTAAGCTGCTTGCTGTTGTGCTTGTAATAAGACATTCACTCGATCAACTGCTAATTTGCAGGCATTATAAATAAACGTCACCAGGTTAAAGTGTAGTTTTGCTTTTTTACCTGTTCGATGACGGATGTTATTTAATTGAAAGTATTGTTTTAAATAGGCGTTGACGCGTTCTACTGCGGTACGTTCTTTATAAAGTTTCTTCCATAATTCTGAGCCACGCGCTGGGTACGTGTATTTCCGAATATCCGACTCACATTTGATTTTGAACACCTTTTGACAGAGTGAATCATCTCGTAATGGACAACTTGCACATTCTTTCGGCCGTGTAAATTTTAGCGTATTGTATTTTTCATCGAAGCTATCGTAACAGTAACTATGTTCGCGCACACAAGTTGGGCGAAAATGTTCATCGAATCCTATAGTTTCACCTTCATTTCGAACATTGTACGGAATAACCACACGCATCGTTTGCGCCAGTGCTTGTTTATAGATTGGTTCATAATCATACCCTGCATCAAATATCGCTGTCGTAAAC
>DEQI01000241.1:3787-4753 GCA_002360295.1 Planococcaceae bacterium UBA3370 | reverse complement strand
ACTAATTTCATATTCACATATACTATTTGCATTAGTATGATTGCGATAGCAGCCATTATAAAATAGTCTGGTTTTGACACATCAATGAATCCACAAACAAGTAAAACGACACCTAAAATTGCTAAAGTGCTACCAACAAGACGTGAGAGTTTCGTTTTGTCCTCTACTCTTCTTTCATTATATCCTGCTAATAACCACGTCATCTTTTTTACACCAACTAAATAACCAAGCACTAAAAAAATACCGCTAATAATGATTAAATTCGTTTCCATTCATCCATCCCCCTCAATATTGTTTTACAATTGCTGGTACTATATAAAACGGAATAAAAAGTGTTAGCACTAAATATAACAATACGATTTCCTGATTGATGTTGAAATCAAATATTCCTTGTTGATTAGTAGCTAACAGTAATAACATAATGGCATTCAAACTAAAGAGGCTTCTTAGTGACCACTTTGAAATATTTGCATTCACGCGATCATCAAATTCTATTTCTTCTTTTTGCAATTGCACGCGCTTATATTTGGCTAGAACCAGTAAGGGTGCAATGATGACAAGTAAGATTCCTTTTAACATAGAGCTGTCTATGACGAAAAGTACGATTAATAAACAGACTAGTGGTACATAGGTAAATAATTTACTCATTCCTCATCCTCCATCCAAAATAATTTTTCAATCGATGTCTCTAAAGCCGCAGCAATTAATAAACAAACTTTAATTGTTGGATTATACTTTTGCGCTTCAATTAAATTCATAGTTTGTCTTGTAACCCCTACAAGCTTTGCTAAATCCCCTTGCGTTAAATGTCCCATTTCAACTCTTCGGACTTTGACACTATTTTTCACTTGAATATCTTTCAATCAAAAATTCCCCTCCTCATTTCTGGTAAATACACATATAATTGTAACATATATTTTAACTTTGTCATATATATATTACATTTTTTATAAAAAAACGACTAAT
>DEQI01000241.1:2313-3708 GCA_002360295.1 Planococcaceae bacterium UBA3370 | reverse complement strand
AGAAACTAGTTCATAGTAATATCAGTGTATAATCCCTATAATAAATCCTTTTCAAACACAATTTTATGTCTACCTTTATCATCATTAAATGTACGAATGATATCAAATCCTGCCTTTAAATTGACAATAAGCATTGCTTTTTTGTCATTAACCCCATAGGTTCGAACACGTGTATAGCCTTGTCTTTTGCACCATGCGTGTTGTGCTTCCATTAAGCGACTGGCAATGCCGCGCTGCTGGTATACGGGATGAACACCACCGAGCCAACTGTAAAACACGCCATCTTCATGCTCATAACCAAATTTAAAGCCTACTACAGCGCCATCTTCTATGGCTAAAAAAGCACAAAAATTAGGTTTTCCTAGTATCTTCTCCTGTTTAAATTCATCATAAAAAACGAGCTGATGAACGATTTTCATCCCTTCTAACAATTCATTTGGTAGCTCTCTATACTGTACAATTTTCATGCTACACCCTCCTTGTAAAAAAGGGCTCCCACAAAAGTGAGAACCCCATTTGTCTAGTATTATTTTGTTGGTGCTGAAATCACTGTTTTCCCGTTCATATACGGCACTAATACCTCAGGAATTTTTACGCTTCCGTCCATTTCTTGCCTCTGTCGCTTCGCTTTCGAGGCAGAGCCGACTTTGTTTATTTTGGTGAAATCACTGTTTTCCCGCCCATATATGGCACTAATACTTCAGGAATTTTTACGCTTCCGTCGGCTTGTTGATAATTTTCAAGAATTGCAGCTACTGTACGGCCAATCGCAAGACCTGAACCGTTTAATGTGTGTACGAATTCTGGTTTTGCTCCTTGTTCGCGGCGGAAGCGAATGTTTGCACGGCGCGCTTGGAAATCTTCAAAGTTTGAACAAGAAGAAATTTCACGATACATATCTTGAGTTGGGAACCAAACTTCTAGATCGTATTTTTTCGCAGCTGTAAAACCTAAATCAGAAGTATTCATTAACAATTTGCGATATGGTAAGCCTAAAAGCTGTAATACTTTTTCAGCATGGCCAGTTAAAAGCTCTAATTGCTCATAAGATTCCTCTGGTTTGACGAAACGCACTAATTCTACTTTATTGAATTGGTGTTGGCGAATAAGTCCACGTGTATCACGACCAGCTGAACCTGCTTCAGAACGGAAGCAAGCGCTATAAGCTGCAAACCCTTTCGGTAATAGCTCACCGTCTAAAATTTCATCACGGTAAAAGTTTGTCACCGGTACTTCTGCAGTAGGAGCCATGAAGTAATCTAAGCCCTCTAATTTAAATACATCCTCTTCAAATTTCGGTAATTGACCTGTACCTGTTAAAGAGTCACGGTTAATGATCACTGGTGGTAACATTTCCTCATAGCCATGCTCATCTGAATGTAAATCCATCATAAA
>DEQI01000241.1:0-2226 GCA_002360295.1 Planococcaceae bacterium UBA3370 | reverse complement strand
GCACGCTCGAAATCCACTATTTCAAGGTCTGTCGCAACATCCCAGTGTGGCTTTGGTTCAAAATCAAATGCAGTTTTGTCGCCCCACGTATAGACTTCTACGTTGTCATCTTCTGTTTCACCAACTGGTACAGATTCATGAGGAATGTTTGGCAGACGCATCATCATATAGTCGAATTGATCTTCTACTTCTCGTAATTCAGCATCTAACGCTTTAATTTCATCGCCTACTTCACGCATACGTGCGATTACATCATCCGCATTTTCTTTATTACGTTTCATCACAGAGATTTGCTCTGATACTTTATTGCGTTCTGCTTTTAATACTTCTGTTTTTGCAATTAAATCACGACGACGCGCATCTAATACTTCAAATTCATCAATATTTCCTAAGTCTTCATTACGTGTTAGAAGTATCTTTTTTACTTCTTCATAATTATCTCGAACACGTTTAACATCTAACATGTTTATTCCTCCGTTTCGTTTATTTGATGATAGTCGTTCCGCTTTACCTTATTAGTGCACTAAAACACAAAAAAGCCCTCATCCCCTGGAAAGGGACGAGAGCTACCCGCGTTGCCACCCTAATTGAATAAACATAAAATGTCTATTCCACTTCATTCATAACGGTATTATTACCGGTCTTCGCCTACTACAAAATTTCAGCGAGACTACTCAAGGACGGATTCACAAGTGCTTTTATTAGCTTCCACCAACCGCTAACTCTCTATAAAAAAACGAGCTTGCTACTATTTCCTATCATCGCATTCACATTTTAAAATTTAACCATACTGTACTATATGCGAATCAATTTGGCAAGTCACAATGCTAACACTTTTCATTTAAGGCAATGAAATACGAGTATTACCAACCACGCTCTTGCATACGTTCATTTTGTGCAAGCTGGGCAATTTCAATACCTTTCATTGGTGCACCGAGTTCTTTTGACATTTCTGCAATCAGCTTATAGTCTTGATAATGTACTGTTGCTTCCACAATAGCACGTGCAAATTTTTCTGGATTTTCTGATTTAAATATACCAGATCCAACAAACACACCATCTGCACCAAGCTCCATCATTAATGCTGCATCTGCCGGTGTCGCAACGCCGCCTGCTGCAAAATTGACAACAGGTAAGCGTCCAATACGTTTAATTTCTCGCAATAATTCAAAAGGTGCACCTAGTAATTTGGCTTCTGTCATCAATTCGTCTTCTGTCATACCGACTACCTTTCTTACTTGTGCATTTACTTTACGAATATGACGAACTGCCTCTACAATATTCCCAGTCCCCGGCTCACCCTTTGTACGCAGCATAGCAGCTCCTTCACCGATACGTCGTGCAGCCTCTCCTAAATCACGGCATCCACATACAAATGGGACAGTATAATCGCTCTTTAATAAGTGAAACTCTTCATCAGCTGGTGTTAATACTTCACTTTCATCAATATAATGAACACCCATTGCCTCTAGTACACGCGCTTCCACTATATGACCTATACGTGCTTTTGCCATGACAGGTATGGAAACAGCGCTCATCACTTCTTCCACAATACGTGGATCTGCCATACGCGCCACCCCACCTGCTTTACGAATATCAGAAGGGACGCGCTCTAACGCCATTACAGCTACAGCTCCTGCTGCTTCTGCTATTTTAGCCTGCTCTGCATTAATGACGTCCATAATAACGCCACCTCTTTTTATTTCAGCTAAATGTTTATTTTCCAACTCACTAATTTTAACCATATTTCCCAACTCCCATATTCTTAATGATTTTAGTATAATAGAAATTGACCATTTCAAAATATTCAGTTTTATAAAATTCGATATGGTCAGATGTGAGGTGGCACATGGATCTACTATTATTTCAATTAGAAAAAGATATGGGTAAACCGCTCTATGATCAGCTTTATACAGGTATTAAAGAAGCTATTATTACACGAAAAATTACAGTTGGAGAAAAATTGCCATCCAAAAGGCAGCTAGCCGATTTTTTAAATATTAGCCAAACGACAATTGAACTTGCTTATGCACAGCTTCTTGCCGAAGGATATATTGCTTCCAAGCCTCGCGTTGGTTACTTTGTGGAGGAAATGGACGAATTACCGTTTATCGAAAAAGAGGTCAAGGCAGCTCCATTACCCCCAAAAAAATCATACGCAATCGATTTCTCTCCAAGTAAAATTGATGAAGATGCTTTTCCTTTTGCTATATGGAGAAAATATGC
>DEQI01000261.1:5541-17564 GCA_002360295.1 Planococcaceae bacterium UBA3370 | reverse complement strand
TTAGCTATGCTAGAAAACATTTGGGACCAAAAACCCCATCTTTTTTCTCAGGAAGATTTAACATAAGCTCGCCAAATTCTTACCGGATTATTTCCATCCATGGAGAAAATATATGATAAATCAAAGGAAGGAAGTCCCCAAAAAACCCTTTTAGCAAGAAGAATCAAAGCAATGACACTAGCTATTCAGGCTATTGACAAGCATTCTAATGAATAACTGATAACTAAATTAAGTAACGGTGCCGAAGTAATACAGCTTAATTTACTATATAAAAAGCATCCCTTTATTTGATACGTCAATTATACCAAGAGATGCTGCTTAACAATATTAACTTTCAATTCTTAAGAAATATTTCAAGAGTTCAACTACACTGCTTATCTTCATCAAACTACAAGATGACAAGCAACAAAGTGCCCTTTTTCTATCTCTTTAAATTCTGGTACTTCTAATTTGCAACGATCCATTGCATATGGACATCTTGTATGAAATTTACATCCACTCGGTGGATAAGCTGGATTAGGAATGTCCCCTTTTAAAATAATTCTATCACGTTTTAAAGTTGGATCTGGAATTGGAACCGCAGATATTAAAGCTTTCGTATAAGGATGTAATGGATTACTATACAGTTGATCACGACTACCTAACTCCATCATTGTTCCTAAATATAAAACGCCAATACGTGAACATAAATGCTCTACAACACTTAAATCATGCGATATAAAGAGAAAGGTTATATTTTTTTGTCGCTGTAATTTGCTAAATAAATTGATTATTTGCGCTTGAATAGAAACGTCTAAAGCCGACACTGGCTCATCTGCAACAATAAAATCTGGCTGTAGGATAATAGCTCTTGCTATACCAATACGTTGGCGTTGGCCTCCACTAAATTCATGTGGATAACGATTCATTTGATATTCAGATAATCCGCATATTTCCATAACTTCCTTCACTTTTTCTACAAACTCATGTTTTTCACACAATCCATGATCTAATAACGCTTCCCCTATTGCATCTCCAACACGGATACGAGGATTTAATGAACTATATGGGTCTTGAAAAATAAATTGGATTTTTGGCCGTAATTCACGTAGTTCTTTATTAGACAATTGATACAAATTTTTTCCGTCATATAATACTTCTCCGTCAGTTATTGATTGTAAACGTAAAATACTCTTACCAATTGTACTTTTCCCACTTCCTGACTCTCCTACTAAACCAAATGTTTCACCTCGATTGATAGTAAAACTAACATTGTCTACTGCTTTTACAATACTTGAATTACTCTTAAAGAAACGATCCGAGTCTCCGAAATATTTTTTTAAGTTTTTCACTTCGATTAATGGTGTTTGATTCGTCATACTGTTGTCACCTCTTTATAAAGCCAGCAAGCGACTTGCTGTCCATTCTCAAACATTTGTATACTTGGTATTTCCTCTTTACAAATAGACATGCAATGCTCACAGCGCTCGCTAAAATAACAAGAGGGTTTTAATGTAGCTAAGTTTGGTACTTGCCCTGGTATTGTGTACAACTCTTCTTGACGTTGACTAATAACTGGCTTTGCCTTTAATAAGCCTTGAGTGTACGGATGCTTTGGATTTTTAAATAATTCTACTACTGGCCCTTCTTCAATCACTCTACCTGCATACATAACGATGACATAGTCTGCAACTTCTGCTACAACCCCTAAATCATGTGTGATAAGTAACATAGACATTTCTCTTTGTTCTTTTAACGAGCGCAACAAATCTAATATTTGCGCTTGAATCGTTACATCTAAAGCTGTAGTTGGCTCATCTGCAATCAGTAATTCTGGTGAACATGCCAATGCTATCGCAATCATTATTCGTTGTAACATCCCTCCACTTAATTGATGTGGATAGGAATTGAAAATTTCATCCGCTCGCCCAATTCCAACTAGTTCTATTAATTCCAGCGCTCTCTTTTTAGCCTCTTTTTTCGAAATAAGTTCGTGCTCCAAAATGGGTTCCATTATTTGACCACCAATTGTAAGCACAGGATTTAAGGAAGTCATTGGCTCTTGGAAAATCATCGAAATATCATTTCCTCGAAGCTGGCGTAACTCACGTTTTTTTATATTCAATAAATCTATTTTATTAAATAAAATCTCGCCTTTTTTCACTGCACCCGAACCTGGATCAATTAATCCCATAATAGACATAGCTACTGCGCTTTTCCCACAACCCGATTCACCTACTAAACAAACAGTTTTACCCTTAGGTATCGAAAAACTTACATCATTTACTGCACTAATAACACCATCGCCAGTATGATATTGCGTTAAAAGGTTTTTGACATCTAATACTGTAGTTGTCATGACAGCACCTACCTCCTTTTCATATTCGGATCAATAGCGTCTCTTAGTCCGTCTCCTAATAAATTAATACTTATTACAGTTAAGAATATGGCTAAACCTGGTGGAATCCATAGCCAAGGCCTTTTTTGAAAATCAACTAATGAGTTAGCCGACGTAATCATATTTCCCCATGATGCATCGGGTGGCACAACACCTAACCCAAAGAAACTCAGTGTAGATTCGCTTAAAATCGCTCCACCCACACTTAAAGTACCTGATACAATTAAAAGAGGAATGATATTCGGTAATAAATGTTTTAACAATTTCCGAACATCTCTCAAGCCTAACGCCTCAGTTGCTTGCATAAATTGACGCTCACTCAAACTTAGGATTTGACTTCGGACTAAACGCGCTAAACCTGGCCATCCAACTATACTGAGCATAATCATAACAATATAAATACGGTATTCTGTTGGTACTTTCCATTCCGACAAAATGGCTGCCATGATAAATAACAAAGGTAATCCCGGCAATGTCATTAACACATCTGCTATTCTCATAATAATTTGGTCGACAATTCCTCGGTAAAAACCAGAAATGATTCCAAGTAAACCACCAATAGTCACAGACATAATCATGGCACCTAGCCCGACTAAAAGTGAAATACGCCCCGCTACCATTAAACGAGTTAACACATCACGTCCTAATTTATCAGTCCCTAGCCAATGCGCCATGTTGGGTGGTTGATTAATCTTTGCAGGATTGACACCTAAATTCAAATAAGGTGAAAAATAAGGACCAATAAAAGAAAAAATGAAAATAAATAATAAAAATGCTAAACCTAATAACGGCATTTTCATTTTTAATAAACGCCTAAATACTTGGCCCCATAATGAGGTCTTAGAAGGCTTATTAGCTTTTTTTATAATAACGGCACTGTTTTCCACTTACTCAACTCCTTGCCTATAGAACTTTTATTTTCGTATTCTTACACGCGGATCTGCTATTCCATAAAAAATATCCGCTAATAAATTACTCATCACGGTTAATATTGCAATAAACATTGTGAAGCCCATTAATAAAGGATAATCACGAATCGAGAATGCTTGCATATAAATTGCACCGATTCCTGGCCAATTAAAAATTTGCTCTGTTATAATAGCTCCTCCAAATAGAGCAGGTAATTCAAAGCTAAAGAGTGTTATTGCAGGTAATAACGCATTTCGTAAACCATGCTTAAAAATGACAACTCTTTCTTTTAAACCTTTCGCACGAGCTGTTCGCATAAAATCTTGTTTAATTACTTCGAGCATGTTTGTGCGGAAATAACGTGTTAGTCCTCCAATTCCTAACATTGTTAATACTAGAACTGGTAAAATCATATGCTCAGCTACATCTCTTACATATTCCCAACTGGTAAAATTACTACCAGTAGCAATCATCCCCCCTGCTGGTAGCCACCCTAAATCAACTGCAAAAATTTTAATAACAATTAGCCCTAAGAAGAATGAAGGTGTTGCCATGGCAGCAAAAACAACAACAGTAATAAACGAATCAAATAATGAGTATTGTCTGATCGCAGACACGATACCTATTAATATAGCAATTACCCACGTTAAAATTAAAGAAGCTAAAGCTACTATAAAAGAACTCCATATGTAATTACCGATGACTTCACCAACCGGCAATTGAAACTGTAATGAATAACCTAAATCACCTTTCAATAAATTGCCTAACCAAATAAAATAACGGATAAAAATGGGTTCATTATATCCATAAAGTTCGTATAATTCTGCTTTTCTTTCGGCAGATAAATTCATATCCGCATCAATAAAGTTTCCTGGCACTAACGAATACAAAAAGAATATTAAAATAGATGCACCAAACAACGTTGGAATCATATAAAGAACTCTTTTAAAAATATAGCCCTTCATCCACTCATTCCTTTCTTCTAAATTACCTTTGAAAAAAGATAGACGTATCATAAAGTAATCTTGATACGTCTACATTAAATTTAAATCGGCTCATCGACATTTCGCAGTCAAAAGGACATTAAATAACTGATATTCAATCTTCACTAGGCGTTTAAATCTACGAGAAGAAAGTTACCGATTTAATTTATTAATCTGCTAATTTCAAATTACGTAAGCTTGAAGCAATGCCGCGATATCCATTTGGTTCAAATCCATCAATCCGCGCATTTGCACCACTAAGTACTTTCGTATAAGACATATAAATTACAGGTGGATCTTCCTCTAATGCTTTATATAGTTCATGGAAAGCAGTTGTACGCTCTGCTATATCATTTGTTGCAACCGTTGCCTCGATTAAAGAATCGATTTCATTATTACCATAACCCTTTATAATGGTAGAATTACTATTAGTATGAAAGTTTTCAATTCCATTGTATGGATCAGGTAACATTGTTGTAGAAAATGAAGCTAAATCATGATCTCCCTTTTCTACTCGTGCTAATAAAGCATTAAAGTCCATTTGTTCAACTTGTAAATCAATACCGATATCTTTATAGTTTTCTTTGGCAATTGGAATTAATGTATCTCCTAAACCACCAGCTGTAGTAAAGTAGTAAACTGTTAATTTCTTGCCATCTTTTTCACGAATACCATTTGAACCTTCAGTCCAACCTGCTTCCTCTAATAGAGCTTTTGCTTTCTCAGGATCATAAGTAGTTGTACCAATATCATCTGTATATGCCCAAGATGTTGGAGAAACAGGAATATTTGCTACTTGAGCAAAGCCTTGATAATGTGTTGCAATTATCGTTTGACGGTCTAACCCTAAAGAGAATGCTTGACGCACTTTTGGATCTTTAAACACTTCTTTTTCATGGTTGAACACCATATAACCATAGGCTGATGATGTATAAATATTAATATCTGCGAAACCCAATGTTTGTAAAAATTCAAAGTTATCTTGGTTAGCCGTTAACGCACTGTAATCCAATTCACCAGTTTGGAAGAACTGCTGAGCATCACCAACTGTTGTTTTATATATAAATCCTTTTGCTTTTGGAGCACCCCCATAATAATATTCATTTGCCTCATAGCGAATTTCTTGACCAGGTAAATAAGCAACAAAGCGATAAGGACCCGCACCAATTGGTTTTTGGTGTAATGCATTTAAGTAATCTAAATTTCCTTTTGTATAACCGTTACCATAATAATCTTTCTTTAAAACAGAACCGCCTAATAGACGTAATGTCTGCGCATTTACTTTGTCAGTTGTAATTTCAATTGTACGTTCATCGATTACTTTAATTCCTGATATGCTAGTAGCATCACCATTTTTATAATCTAAGCCACCAACAATGTTGGCTTCTGTAATATCCGTATTCCCTGCATAACTTGGATCATGTAAAAGCGTTAAAGTAAACTCAATATCCGCTGCTGTTAAGGGCGTACCATCATCAAACTTTAAACCGTCACGTAAAGTGAATGTATAGACAAAGCCATCAGAAGAAATATTCCATTTTTCGGCTAAACCTGGTATTGGCTCACCTTTTTCATTAATGTCTACAATTGGTTCAAACATTACCGATTGTACATTCCCATCATAACCACTCGAATTAAAATATGGAGTAAAAACCCCTCCTGGTTCTTGTAAGCCCACAACAACTGTATCACCACGCTTCACAGCAATATCCGGTGAAGCAGCAGGATTCTCCGCTTTGATTACCGTATCCTCGATAATACTTCCCTGACTATTATCTGTTTGTACAGCTGAACCATTATCATTACCATTTCCTTCAGATGAATCTTCATCATTACATGCAAATAAGAAAGCAGTAAGACCCACAATACCTACAAAATTAATAAACTTTTTCAAACTCATGAAATATCCCCTTCCTCCTGTAAATTAGTTACCATTAACATAATTTAACCTATAACAATACTAGGTTTAATGGTTAAAATTATCTCCTCATTGAATACTTAAAATGCAATGGAATACAATTTTTACTAACGTCATTATAAGCGTTAAAATTTACAAAATCAATATGAATTGTAAAAATAAGTTATTTAAAAGGAGAGACATTTTGCATACGTCTTTCCTCTTTTTATTTTCTTTATATGTTCGCATTTATTTTAATTTGAAACTCAGGTTTTGTTACATACTCCATATAAGTAACTGTACCAGTAAAATCAATATAGTTTTGATATCTTGTTCGATATGCAGGGTGTTGAATAACATCTAAAACCTCGTCTTTTTTAACCCAGCAAACTTCCGTCGTTTCTTCTGAAGTACATAGCTCTCCACTCTTATATTTACATACAAAATCAAGCATTAATTTAGTAGGTACATCAGTAATTCCGTCATACCATTTATACGTACCTGTATTGGAAATGACAGAAAGCAAACTTCCCACTTCTATATTTACACCGCTCTCCTCTTTCACTTCTCGAGCTAGTGCATCAACTAAATTTTCGCCCACTTCCACTTGCCCTCCTGGAAAAACCCAGCCACCATTTATAGTTTTGACTAATAAAATTTCTCCCTTTTCATTCTCCACAATCCCACCAACAGCAACAATATGCGTTGGCATCTTCATACTCATCACCTCATCTATTTTTCCCCTACTAGACATTTTTTAATTCAATAATATCCAAAACTCTTAATCTATCATACAATATTTTCCCATTAGGAGTATAATAATTACAATAAATGGTTTTCGCGAAATATTATGCTGTAATCAAAATAACTTTAAATTAAATGCTAAGGACAGGTTATTAAAAGTTCGTACATAAAAATTATTTCACTGTCATTTATGAACAGCGAATTGAATTCGTTATTAAACCGGAAAAAATAAACAATAAGAACATTAGTATTGGCTCTCTTTAGGGTTATCGTTTGGAGAGCTACTTACTACTTTAAGCAAATTTTTGTATGAAAAATATACTAGCCATGGAAGGTGTGTAATTGAGATGAACGGTGATGCAATCGTTTGGATGATTTTAATCCTATCTATTGTAATTTGTGATGGTTTAGCAATATATTTATACCGAAAACGGAAAATCCCTTTATGGCTTTCTGCTATTGGTATGACGCTTTTAGTTCCGGTAATAGTCGCTAGTTTTGTGTCTTCAGGAGTTAGTTATGCTAAAGTCTATGAACCTGATAATACAAGAGAAGGAATTGGTTTTGCAGGAGGATTTTTGGCGGTGACCCTTGGATTCCATTCGATTATTGTATTTGTCATTGGAGTTATTTTTAACATTTATACATTCATCAAAAATAAACTAAAAGCATCCAATGCTAGTACTACACTATCTTCAAATAACGAAAAAGTGAAATGAAGTTTGCTCCATTTCACTTTTTCTCCCCCCTTTACATATAACTCATTCCATTTGCACTAATTGATTAGTATATCCCTTCTATTTTCATGATGAATAATCCATTTTCTCGCAGCTAGCACAGTCACTAACAACGCGACATAAATAATTGGCACACCCATGGCAAATACCTTGTAGAAATAATCAACTCTAAACAAATAGGATGAATGCTGAAATAAACAATATTTGCGAGCTAACTTGTATTAAATATTTGGCACAAATTGCTGAAAAGAACATTGTAATTGCACCAAAAATAAAGCTTAGTAATGACGGAACGAATAAATATAGACGAATGGCTAGCCGATATTTCGATGATACTAATACTAATTTGTCTTGTAACTTCTTATGAACTATATAAGAGTAAGGATTTACGGTGCTAAAAAATTTGTTCTAACTTATAAACACTAAATGAAATAAACATTAGCTAGGTTGATTTCCATTACGGCTGGGATGCGTCCGGTAAACATCCTCGCTACATTGTGGGTCTAGGCCAACAGGACGTTGGTCACGAAGGCTTATCCCAAGAAGTCACCAGCCTTCACTACAATCAACACTATTTATTAGTGTATTTTTCAACATTACATACAAATTAATATGGTAGTTCATTTATTTGTATAGGCGTGACAAACCCCTGCTCCCAGTCACTTCGAATTGCTGCATAGCATAAAGAATCCGAAATAGTTCCGTCAGCATTTTCCCATGCTTGACGTAAATAACCTTCTTTGACGAAACCACTTTTAGTCAATGCTTTTCGCATTCCCAAATTATCACTTCTTGTGTAAGCTTCGATACGTATCTTTTTTTCTGGTAAATTGAAAATATACTCTTTTAGCCAAAGTAATGTTTTTGTTCCAATCCCCTTATCTCTTATGCCTTCCTGTATACGGAGATCAAACAAAGGAATTGAATCTTCTATATCATGAATTATTAACAATCCTATCTTTGCTTGATTATATTCAATCCAGAATGTTTCACGCCCATCGCTATACCAGCCTTTTTGGAATGACTTTGTTAGTTGTTTTTCCGTTAAGTTGCCACCAAAATGAAATGGCCATTTATTCGTTAACATAAATTGAACCAAATCCTCTATTTCATCTGTTAATTTATAAAATTTAAGTGTATTCATTTTTCGGTATACTCCTTTATTTATTCATATGCGTAGGTTAACCAAATTTCACACGGTAAACTCTCTACTTTTAAAAAGTCAAATAGCTTCATGGCATACTGATCTGTGGTATCTATTTCTAGTTCAATAGATGAAACGCCCTTTTTATGCAATGTTAGTAATTGATGTTTTAGCATCGTTTTTAAAAGCCTATCCTCTTGTCCAGAAATCCATCCCATTTCAAGTGATTCAAGTTGGTGTAATAATATGTATGCTGTAACAACCTTCTTACCATATAAGACTTGGATATGAACTAGACTTTCATCTACTAATGGTTCTTCATCAGTTAAAAGTTGTTCCCATTCAGCTATAGTTAGATTTGCAGACGGATTTACTAAATGAGTTTCCTCATATGTAGCTTTTAAAAGATGTAGAAAGTCTTGTTTTAAAGGATGCTCATTTAAAACTTCTCGCAATGTGTATGCTTGATCTATAGGTAACTCTGGTATTCCTTCTAATTTTTTTATTATTTCTAAAATTTTAAGCTTTGGCATAAAAGTTTGCCTTAGCAATGGAAGTGATTGGCGTTGGGTAAACTTAAGCATTCTCTCATCTGTATGCCAAAATGAGTATATTATTCTCTTATACTTACCTTTTGATCGTTTCATTTCTTCAAACAACGAATCCTCTATAATATTTGCCTGCCCATTATCATCACTAAAAATAGCGGCATATTGCGCATATGGATGCATATTGTTCAACCAGACTACACCAATTCCAACTATATTAGATTGTTCATATGCTATTAATAGCTTTTCATATCGCTTATTGCAAATGCGTCCTATCATTTCTTTATTTAATAAATGCTGAATCGTGTTAATTTCAATTTTTTCTGTTAGTTTTACTTGAATATCCATAATTTCAACACCTTTTTATAGTAACATTCAATTCATAAAACGGATTTCGCCAATCTATTGCACGCTGCCCTAAATCCAAAACTTGAACTGCTCCATTAACATAGCGAAACTTTTGATGACTTAGTTCGGGCTTTTTAACAAAATGCTTTACAACTTGTAGCATAATTTGGGATTGCTCTGCTCCAAACGGAATCCCTCCGCGCACTTGCTCTAAATAATGCTTTGTTACATCGTTTCTTTTCCATGTAGTTTCCATAGTTTTGCCCTCCAATTTTTTTATCGGAATTGTTGATTTGCCTAATTCGCTGTAGCACCATCGAATTCGCTCATGGGAATAGTAAATTCGCTCATGGCAGTACCAGATTCGCTCGTGGGAACGATAAATTCGCCCATGGCAGTACCAGATTCGCTCGTGGAAACGATAAATTCACCCGTAGCAATCATATTTCGCTAGTGATTTGTTATTTCATGCCTATGATTCTCTTATTACTTTAAATAAAAAATTCGCCTCACCAAAGAGACGAAGTTCAATTCACGGTATCACTCTATTTGGATTAATTTAGCACAGTTAAACTAAAGCCGTAGCTGTCGTCTATACTTACTAAGTTCAGTAAAAATGATGTAGCGGCTCACTATGCAATATAAGCCCAACCACATCCAATATCAGTAAATTTTATCCATCATAGTCTAACAAACATTTTTTGTCAAATTTAAATTTACCCATTAAATATTTTACTTTTTCAGCACTCTCTTTTGACTTCACCATTTCTAGTAATATGATTTATTTAGATAAAAATAACCGTACAAATTTAAATAAACTGAGTTTATTTCTTCTCTCTTTATTTCATCAAAACCGTTTCAAAATGCTTTTTAATTTCTGGCCATTCCTCCTGAATAATGCTGTACATTACAGTATGTCTAATTGTCCCTTCTTTCCGAATCATATGGTTTCGAAGTACCCCTTCTTTAGTTGCCCCTAATCGCTCAATTACTTTCTGGGAACGCAAATTTTCATGTCCGGTTTTTATTTGAATACGTTGCATCCCTAATTCCTCAAATCCGTATGACAGCAATAAAAATTTGCAATTTGTATTCAAATTTGTACGCCAATAATTTGGATTTAGCCATGTAGAACCAATTTCAAGACGTTTATGTTGCCTGGAAATATCTAAATACCACGTAGCCCCAACAACTTGATCACTCAGTGTATCGACAATGACAAAAGCACAATCAGTTCCCGCTTCTCTCTTTTTAATTGCCTCTTTTACGTAAAGTTCAACACTATTACGAGATAACAATTCAACTGACATATGCGTCCATATACGCTCATCCTGTGCCGCTTTTAATAAACCATCTACATGCGCTAATTCCATTGGGATTAATTTCACACTATCATTTATTAATATTTTCATTTGTATCACCCCTCATTTCTATTAAATAATAAATTTGGTATGATTTACATAACCAAAAGAGATAATTTTAACCATACCAAGGAGTTAATTATGGAACTACAAATTTTACTGACGAACAATACTCCAAAATATATACAAATTTATAATCAACTGAAACAAATGATATTACAACAGCAATTACAAGCGAACACAAAAATGCCATCTAAACGGCAACTAGCTCACCAATTGAATATTAGTATTCATACAGTACAGATAGCATACGAGCAATTATTAAGTGAAGGGTTTCTATATGCAGAGGAGCGCAAAGGATATTTTGTATCAGCTATGCAAAATGAGTGGTTTAATAATGAAACAAAGATAGATGAAGATTCTGGTATGAAACCAAAAGTTGTGCCTCTCATTGATTTTCGAAATGGGCAAGTAGATTCAGCACAGTTTCCATTTAAAATTTGGCAGCGATTTTATAAAAATCATCTACTTTCAACCTCTATTCCAAATGCGCCATGGCAAGGTGAAGCTGCATTGCGTCAAGAAATTGCACACTACCTTCAACAAGCTAGGGGCATAAGTTGCAAAGCAAACCAAATATTCATTTTTAGTGGTACACAGCACCAATTAAACGCGCTTTGTCAATTTTCACAAGGCGATAGAGTTGGGATTGAACACCCCGGTTTCAATCGAGCCCTTGCTATTTTCGAGCAGCTTCAATTGCCTATTACATTTTTACCTGTTGATAATGAAGGGTGTACAGTACCGTCAGAACCATTAAATTTACTTTATACAACACCCGCTCATCAATTTCCAACGGGACAAATAATGTCTATTAATAGGCGTTTACAATTACTCAATTGGGCAAAAACAAATCATTGCTACATTATTGAAGATGATTATGATTCGGAATTTCGTTATAAGGGGCACCCTATC